>CAMLNY010000001.1 GCA_946481405.1 uncultured Brevundimonas sp.
GGCTGCAGCCGTGGAAGCATTGCCATCTGGGCCCGGCTCTCGACCTGAAAGACGCCAAGGGAGTCGCCCTTGCACAGCATGTCGTAGACGGCTGGGACCTCGGTCGGGACGGTGTGGAGCTCGAACCGCTTTCCATAGGCGCCGGCGATCAGGTCGAAGGCGCGGCGCATGGCGGTCAGCATGCCCAGCGCCAGCACATCGACCTTCATCAGCTTCAGATAGTCGATGTCGTCCTTGTCCCACTCGATGAAGGTCCGGTCCTCCATGGCCGCATTGCCGATGGGGACGATCTCGACCAGCGGGCCCCGGCTGAGCACATAGCCGCCGACGTGCTGTGAGAGGTGGCGCGGGAATTTGATCAGTTCCTTCGTCAGCCGGAGCGCCAGATCCATGCGGGCGTCGTCGCGACTGACACCGGTGCGATCAACGTGGTCGTCCTTCACCTCCGAGCCCCAGGAGCCCCAGACGGTGTCGGCGAGGCGGGCGGTGACGTCCTCGGTCAGACCCAGAGCCTTGCCCACATCGCGGATGGCCGAGCGCGGCCGGTAGTGGATGATGGTGGCGACGATGCCGGCCCGGTCGCGGCCATAGCGGCGATAGACGTACTGCATGACGTCCTCGCGCCGCTCGTGCTCGAAATCGACGTCGATGTCGGGCGGCTCGGAGCGGTCGGCCGAGATGAAGCGCTCGATCAGAACGTCCTGCTCGGCCGGGTTCACATTCGTGACGCCGAGGCAAAAGCAGACCGAAATAATTCGGATAGTCTAGCTGTTTGATGAGCTTCAGCTCGACGACGATCCCCTCCAGAACCTTTGTGGGGACGCCGCCGGGCCAGTGTTTGCGCGCGCCCTTGAAGGTCAGGCGGATCAGCCGGCGCTGGGCCGTCCAGCCGGGCGGGACGGGTTCCTCCGGGTACTGATAGGCCAGTTCCTTCAGGGTGAAGTCGCACCCGCGCACCACCTCCATCGTCCGGGCCAGAGCCGCCTCGTGCCCGCGGAACAGGCGGGCCATTTCGGCGGGGGGCTTGAGATATCGCTCGCCGTTGGCCTGAAGCCTGAGGCCCGCCTTGTCGATCGTCGTCCCCTCGCGGATGCAGGTCAGGACGTCCTGCATCGGACGGCGGTCGGGGTGGTGGTACATCGCGGCGTTGGTGGCGATGAGGGGGGCGCCGGTGCGGCTCGCCATGCCTGCCAGCCGGTTCAGCCGCGCCCGGTCGTCGCCGCGCCACAGGGGGGCGGCGGCGAGGTAGAGCGCATCCGGCCAGGCGCGACGCCAGCTCAGGAGACGGGCCTCGAAGGCGGCGTCGGGGACCTCGGGCGCGACGGTGAGGGCGATCAGTCCCTCGCCGTGGGCGACGGCCTGATCGAAGGTCAGGCGGGTCTCGCCCTTGGCGATGCGGTCAGGGGGCGGGTCGTCGTCTTCCGTCGCGTCGGGGACGAGGCGGAGGTGGGGATGGGGCGAGGCCGGGGGTTCCGGCGCCTTCAGGATCTCGCTCTTGCCCAGCGTCAGCAGGCGGCACAGGCGGCCGTAGGCGGCGCGGTCGCGGGGGAAGACAATCAGCTCGCTCCCGTCGAGGAAGGCGAGACGACAGCCGACGACAAGGCGGATGTCGTAGTCCTCGGCCCCCATCAGGGCACGGACCATGCCGGCCAGCGTATTGCGGTCGGCGACGCCGACAGCGGCGAGACCCAGCGCCTTCGCCTGCATCATCATCTCGCCGGGATGGGACGCGCCCTCCAGAAAGCTGAAGTTGGTGAGGGCGCCGAGCTCGGCGTATTCGCCGTTCCAGTCCGTCACGGGAACATCCCGTGCATCCACCAGGACGGGGCGCGCTCGTCCTTCGCGCCGGTGTATTCGGCGCCGTAGAGACCCTCGCGGAAAAGCCAGTAGCGCAGGCCCTGATCGTCCTCGATGCGGTAGTAGTCGCGGGTGCGGGCGAGGCGACCGTCGGGGCGCGGCCGCCACCATTCCGGGGACAGACGTTCGGGACCGTCGGCGCGGGCGACCCGGCGCAGGACGCGCCGCCAGGTGAACTGGGTCGGGGTTCCGTCGGGCAGGCCGGCGGTCGTCTCCACCGGCTCGGGCGGATCGAGCAGAAGCAGGGGGCGGGTCCGCTGCGGATCGCGAACGCCTTCCTCCGGCGGCGGACGCTTCGACAGGGCCGGTCGCCAGCGTTCGGCGCGCTCCGGGAGCCAGGAGCCGTAGGGGTCCGCGACCCGCACCGATCCTTCGCCCAGCCGGGCCGAGAGGCGGTCGACGAGGGCGGCCAGACCCTCGGCGTGGCGGGCATGATCCTCCTGTCCTATCGCGACCTGAAGGGTGACGACGGGCTCGACGACATCGGCGGTCAGCATCAGGGCGTCGACCCCGAAGCCGGGGTCGATCCGTTCGACGCCCGTCTCGCGGAACAGGCGCATCCAGATGGAGACGTCGCGCAGCGCCCGGCCCATGCGAACGGAGACCGCGCGGGTCTGGCCGTCGACGCGGAAGGCGATCAGGGTCAGGGCCCGCGCGCCCTGTCCGTCTGCCTCCATCCTGCGGGCGAGGTCTTCGGCGAGGCCGGGCAGGCGGGACTCGATCCCGGCCGTGTCGCCCAACGGATCGGCATAGGCCTCGAACGCATGGTAGCGCGGCGGGGCGCGGGTGGGGATCAGGGCCTCGCTGGTCGCGCCCAGCGCCTGATCCAGCCGCCGGACCAGACCGACGCCGGCGCCGTCGCGGAAGCGGCGGGCAAGACCTGCGCGGGGCATGGGATAGAGGTCGCCGATCCGCTTCAGCCCGAACCGGCGCGCCTGTTTCAGGGCGGCGTCGGTGATGCGCAGGGCCTCGACCGGCAGGGGCGACAGGATCTGGCGGACGTCGGCGTCCACAGCAATGCGGCGGTCCCGGCCGTAGCGGGCGAGGGCCCAGGCGGCGCCCGGGGTCGAGGCCATGGCGGCGCGGGCGCGAACGCCGGTCTCCTTCAGCCGTGTCTCGATCCGGACGAGCGCCCTCTCCTCCCCGCCAAACGGATCGGCCACGTCGAAGCTGTTGCCGGCGTGGGTCCCGCCGGTCAGGTCGAGGAACAGACCCTCCAGTCCCCCCTCGGAGGGGTCGATCGTGACCGAAGGCGACCACCGCTCGCCCCAGACGGCGAGGGCCTCCAGCGCGCGCTGGTCGGCGGCGAGGTCGGCGGGGTGGCAGGCCAGATAGGGAATCATGGCCAGCGCATCGGCCTGGGTCTGGCCGCGCGACAGATTGAGCGCTTGTGCGGCGGGGTTCAGGGCATGGATGATCTGTCCCCGCGCCGAGCGCAGGATCAGGGCCCGGGGGCCGGCGTCGGCGGCGAACGGGTCAGGCGTACCGGGGCCGGCCGATCGGGCCCAGACCGTCACCGGCCAGTCGATCAGCCAGACGGAGACGATGCGTCTCATCATCCTGCTCCAGCATCCAGACGCCCGGCCGCTCCATCCGGCTGCGGGTCATTTCGGCACGGATGGTCATCCGGCCCGGGGCGCGAACGTCGAAAGCGTCGCTTTCACTCGCACAGGTTGTGACACGCCAGCGGCGGCGGGCGGCGCTGAGGTCGCCCGAGCGGGCGCGCAGCAGAACGCCCGAACAGCCGCCGTCGCGGGCGGCGAATTCCAGCCGCCGGGTCTGGGCCAGTTCGGCCCCGTCGACCGTGCCGATGACGAGGGCCACGCCGCCGGATCGCAGCGCCTGCTCCATGACCCAAAGGGCCAGGGCCTCGGTCCGGGTCTCGACCAGAAGAAAGCCGTCTCGGGCCTGAAACCCCGCCAGACCGGGACCGTAGGGGCGACCGTTCTCGCCCAGCCACGACCGGGTTGCGCTGAAGACCACGCCACGCCCGCCCTCGACGGCGGCCCGGCCGAGCGTGAAGGCCAGGGCCGAGGTCATATCCCGCACGCCCGCCGCGCACACCTCCTCCAGCCCTTCCGATAGAAGGGAGAGTGGCGGCGGGACGGCTTCAGCGTCGGGCAGGGAATGGATGGACATGGCGGGTGAAGGCTCCATGTTCATTATTTGTTCCGGTCGCGTGAGAGTCAAACCCGGAATCGTCCCGCTTGAGACGCCGGATATAAATTCTACCTATGAGTGCTCTTTATGGCCCGTCCTATGCAAGGTCGCGGACGAGGGGGCTGTGTCGTACCGCTTTGGAACCCGAAGGATGAGCATTTCAGTTCGACCGATCGACGCGAACGATCACGAGGCGATCAACGCCCTGCACAGGTTGGTGGGCTGGCCCGAGCGATCGGAGGCCGGCTGGGCCTGGCTGGCCGGCAATCCGGCGCGGCTGGAGACGGGCGCGCCCGCCGGCTGGCTGCTGGAGACCCCGGACGGCGAACCCTGCGGCTTCACCGGAAACTTTGTGCAACGCTTCCATCACGATGGCCGGCCCCTGTACGGGGCCACCGGATTTTCGATCATCGTCGCGCCCCGGGCGCGGGGAAACAGTCGCACGCTGCTGACCGTCTTCGCCAGCCAGAAGGATATGTTCGCCCTCTACACCTTCAACGCCAATCCGACCTCCAGCCCTCTGTACAAGCGTCACGGCATGCTCGCCTGGCCGACCGAGACCCATAGGCTCAAACTGTCGTGGCGCATCGACGCCCTGGCCTGCGCCGGAGGACGGTTCTGGCGCGAGATCGATCGTCATGCGCCTCGCCTGACCGAGGCGCGGCGAGAGCGGCTGCTGAATCCCCGCCTGCATGAGCCGGACAGGCTGGATCTGCCCGCCGGCGTGGCGGTCCTGACCGACCTCGCCGATCGCTCGCGCTTCGGCGACTTCTGGGAGGCGTTGAAGGCAGAGGGACGGGTCATCGCAGACCGCAGTCCGGCAACCTTGCGCTGGCGGCTGGCAGACCCCGACCTGACCCTGCGTCCGCTGCTGCTCGCCTTCAACCGGGGGAAGACGATCGGCGGCTATGCCATGGCGATGATGTCCAAGGGCAATCCGATCGAACCGCCGATGCTGGAGATCATCGACCTGGCGGCGCTGGAGACCGAGCCGGAGGCCATCCCGGCCCTGATGCGGGCATTGATGACCAATGCCCGGACCCTGGGCGCGGCGAAGGTCCGCATACAGATGGTCAACGCCGAACTACTTCGTCGTCTTGGACCGCTGGTGCAGTCCGCGAAACACGAAGGCGGCTGGGGCCATTGCCACGTGAAGTTCGGCCCCGACACGCCGGGCGCAGCCATCTGGTCGCCCACGCCGTTCGATGGCGACTACGGAATCTGCCTGCGGCCCGTGCCGGTTGCGGCGACAGAACGTCGGGCCGCCTAGACCCTCGGACGCGCCTTCAGCTCGTCGCGAATCTCGGCCAGCAGGACTTCGGTCGGGGTCGGAGCCGGCGGCGCTTCCGGCGCGGGGTCGGCGGCCTGTTCGCGGCGCATCCTGTTGATGCCCTTCACCATCAGGAAGACGACGAAAGCCACGATTACGAACTGGATCACGGTGTTGATGAAGGCGCCGTACTGGATGGCGACCTTCTCGATCTCTTCGGTGGCGGGGTTCTCGGGCGTCAGGACCCATTCGAGGTTCGAGAAGTCGACCCGGCCCAGCAGAAGGCCGATGGGCGGCATGACCACCTGTTCGACAAGGCTGGTGACGATCTTGCCGAAGGCGGCGCCGATGATGACCCCGACCGCCAGGTCGACGACATTGCCGCGGGCGGCGAACTCCTTGAACTCGCTGAACAGTCCCATGGCGTTCCCCCTCAGTTGTCCAGCATCAGGCATTCCGACCTGACGGGGTCAGGCGTCGCCGGATGCATTGAGCCGCTCGCGCAGCTCCTTTCCGCTCTTGAAGAAGGGCACCGACTTGGCCGGAACATCCACGGTCTCGCCGGTGCGCGGATTGCGACCGGCCCGCGCCGGACGGGCGCGGACGGAAAAGGCGCCGAAGCCGCGAAGCTCCACCCGGCCGCCTTCGGCCATGGCCTCGGTCATGCGTCCAAGGATGACGTTGACCACACGCTCCACCTCCGCATGGGTGAGGTGCGTGTTTTCCGCCGCCAGTTTCTCGATCAACTCTGACTTGATCATCGACAGCCCGCCCCTCTTCCTGCTCAGCTTGGAGCAAATACGGGTGCAACTTCAACCCGGTTGCGGGCGCATCCTAGCCTTCGCTTGCCGGGCGAAAAAGGCCTGAAAATCAGATTTCGTCAGGAGAGAGGGTTAATTGTCAGAAACCGTACACTGATCGCCGATCACCCGCGAGGGGCCATTCGGTGGCGGAACGCGGATCAATGTCACGACGAACCACGGACAGGCAGGCGGGGCGGGCGCTGACCGCCATCCGTCTGGAATTCACCGACAAAAGAAAAGGCGGCCGGAGCGCTCCGGCCGCCTCGTCTCGTCACGGGACGGAAAGGACGACTATTCCTTGCCGGCCTTTTCGCGCAGGGCCGCGCCCAGGATATCGCCGAGCGAGGCGCCCGAGTCCGAGGACCCGAACTGCTCGATGGCTTCCTTCTCGTCGGCCATTTCCAGAGCCTTGATCGAGACCGAGACGCGGCGCGAGGCCTTGTCCACGGCGGTAATCTGGGCGTCGACGCGGTCGCCGACGGCGAACTTCTCGGGACGCTGCTCATTGCGGTCGCGGCTGATGTCCGACTTGCGCACGAAGGAGGTGACCGGGGCGTCGTCGTCGCCGAACTTGACCTCGATGCCGCCCGACTCGATCGCCGTGACGGTCACGGTGACGGTCTGGCCCTTCTTGTAGGTGTCGCCTTCCCCGATCGGATCGCCGCCCAGCTGCTTGATGCCGAGCGAGACGCGTTCCTTCTCGACGTCGACGTCCAGGACCTTGGCCTTGACCATCTCGCCCTTGCGGTAGCGCTGGATGGCTTCCTCACCCGAGACCGACCAGTCGAGGTCGGACAGGTGCACCATGCCGTCGATGTCGTTGTCCAGGCCGATGAACAGGCCGAACTCGGTGGCGTTCTTGACCTCGCCCTCGACGGTCGAGCCGACGGGGTGAGCGGCCACGAAGGCGTCCCACGGATTGTCCTGGGCCTGCTTCAGGCCCAGCGAGATGCGGCGCTTGGAGCTGTCGACGTCCAGCACGATGACGTCCACTTCCTGCGAGGTGGAGACGATCTTGCCGGGGTGGACGTTCTTCTTGGTCCAGGACAT
The DNA here is from genome assembly GCA_946481405.1 of uncultured Brevundimonas sp. The sequence continues at coordinate 7,141 of CAMLNY010000001.1, forward strand.
TTCCGAGACGTGCACCAGGCCCTCGACGCCGGCTTCCAGCTCCACGAAGGCGCCGTAGTCGGTGATGTTGGTGATGCGGCCCGTGTACTTGGCGCCCGGCGGGTACTTGGCTTCGACGCCGTCCCACGGGTCAGACTGCAGCTGCTTCATGCCCAGCGAGATGCGCTGGGTGTCCGGGTTGATCTTGACGATCTGCACCTGGACGGTGTCGCCGACGGCGAGCACCTGCGACGGGTGGGAGACGCGCTTCCACGACATGTCGGTGACGTGCAGCAGGCCGTCGATGCCGCCCAGGTCCACGAACGCGCCGTAGTCGGTGATGTTCTTGACGACGCCGTCGCGGACTTCACCCTCTTGCAGCTGGCCCACCAGCTCGGTGCGCTGTTCGGCGCGGGCTTCTTCCAGGATCGCACGACGCGAGACGACGATGTTGCCGCGCGGGCGGTCCATCTTCAGGATCTGGAACGGCTGCTCCTTGCCCATCAGCGGGCCGACGTCGCGAACCGGACGGATGTCGACCTGCGAGCCCGGCAGGAAGGCCGAGGCGCCGCCCAGGTCGACGGTGAAGCCGCCCTTGACGCGACCGACGATGGCGCCGTTGACCGGCACGCCTTCGGCGAACACGACTTCCAGACGGGTCCAGGCTTCCTCGCGGCGAGCCTTGTCGCGGCTGATGACGGCTTCGCCCAGGGCGTTCTCGACGCGCTCCAGGTAGACTTCGACGTCATCGCCGACCTTCGGGATGACGGCGCCTTCGCCCTGACCGAACTCGCGGGCGGGGATGCGGCCTTCGGTCTTCAGACCGACGTCGATGATGATGATGTCTTTTTCGATGCCGACGACGCGGCCGTGAACCACCTGGCCTTCGCCGAGGTCGCGGCCCTGCAGTTGTTCGTCGAGAAGCGCGGCGAAATCGTCGCGCGAGGGGGAAAGGGTGTCAGCCATGAAGCTCTGGTGTTTCCGATAGGGTTGTGGCGCGTGACCGGACGGCCCCGCGCGAGGTGGAACTAAGTTTTGGATAGTCGGTCGCGGGATGCGAGGCCTGTGAGGACCAGGAGCGCCCGCGGAAGCCGAGGACGGTGCGCTGGATTTGCCCTTATCGGGCTCGCGCCGCCTCGACGATACGGCGGGCCGCATCGAAGGCGGCTTCTATATCCATATCGGTCGTGTCCAGCAAGACGGCGTCGCAGGCCTGGACCATGGGGGCCGCGCCCCGGCCGGCGTCGCGCTCGTCCCGGCGCTGGATGTCGGCCAGCATGGCCTCGTAGCTGATGGTGTCGCCGCGGCCGGTCAGCTGCAGCCAGCGACGGCGGGCGCGGGTCTCGGGCGTGGCGGTGACGAAGAGCTTGGCCCGGGCGTCGGGAGCGATGACGGTGCCGATGTCACGGCCGTCCAGCACCGCTCCGCCCGCCTGACGGGCGAAGGCCTGTTGCAGATCCAGCAGGGCGGCGCGGACCCCGGGATAACCGGCGACCCGGCTGGCCGCCTCGCCCGCGTCGCCACTGGTCAGTGCCGCCTCGTCCGACAACCGACCGGTATCGAGGGCGCGGGCCGCGGCCTCCGCCGCCCGGGCGTCGCCGAGATCGCCGCCGCCCGTCAGCACATCCAGCCCCACGGCGCGGTACAGCAGGCCCGTGTCGAGGAACGGCAGGCCGTAGTGCGCGGCCAGACGCGAGGCGATCGTCCCCTTGCCCGAGGCGGCGGGTCCGTCGACGGCGATGACGAGCGGTTCGGTCATTCCGACCCTTGGAAGCACAGACCGGCGACGGGCGCCAGTGAAGGCCCCGTCATCCGACGTCCCCGCCCAGACCCCGCATCATCTCCACGAAGCCGGGGAAGGAGGTGGCGATCATGTCGGGTTCGTCGACGGTCACCGGCTGATCGGCCGCCAGACCCAGCACCAGATGGCTCATGGCGATACGGTGATCGTGGGCGGTGTGGACGGTCGCGGCGCCGGGGACGGGCCCGCCGGTGACGATGAAGCCCTCGGACTCCTCCTCCACGCCGACGCCGCAGGCGCGCAGGCCATCGACCATCAGGCGGATGCGGTCGCTTTCCTTGACCCGCATCTCGCCGACGCCGCGCATGACGGTCTCGCCCGAGGCGAAGGCGGCCGTGGCGGCCAGGATCGGATATTCGTCGATCATCGAGGCGGCACGGCTCTCGGGAACGACGACGCCCTTCAGGACGGAGTGACGCGTGGTGATGTCGCCGACGTCCTCGCCGCCAGAGATCCGGCGATTGGCGATGGTCAGGTCGGCGCCCATCTCGATCCAGGTGTCGAACAGGCCGGTGCGCAGGCTGTTCAGCATCACCCCTTCGACCGTGACCTCCGAGCCCGGAACGATCAGTCCGGCCGCCAACGGGAAGGCCGCCGAGGAGGGGTCGCCCGGCACAGCGACGGCGGTCCCGGTCAGGGGCTGGCCGCCCTTCAGACGGATGATCCAGCCCTCGCCGTCTTCCTCGACGTCCACGACGGCCCCGAAGGCCCGCAGCATCCGCTCGGTGTGGTCGCGGCTCTTCTCAGGTTCGCTGACGGAGGTGACGCCGTCCGCATTCAACCCTGCCAACAGGATGGCGGACTTCACCTGGGCGGAGGCGACGGTCTGGACATGGTCGATGGCGCTGAGCGTCCCGCCGGTCAGGGTGGCGGGCAACAGGCCCTGCTTGCCCGACCAGTCGAAGGTCGCGCCCATGCGCGTCAGATGATCGGTGACCCGGCCCATCGGGCGGCTGCGCAGGGAAGCGTCGCCGTCGAAGGTCGCCGAGATCGGATAGCCGGCCGCGGCGCCCATCAGCAGGCGCACGCCGGTGCCGGCGTTTCCGCAGTCGATGACGCCGGCCGGGGTCTGGAAGCCGCCCCGCCCGGTCACCCGCCAGCGACCGCCGCCGAGCTTCTCGACCGTCGCGCCGAAGGCCTCGGCCGCGCGGGCGGTGGCGAGGACGTCTTCGCCTTCCAGAAGGCCCTCGACCTCGGTCACGCCGGTCGCCATGGCGCCCAGGATCATCGAGCGGTGGGAGATGGATTTGTCGCCCGGCGCCCTCACAGTTCCCTTCAGGGAATGGCCGGGGCGTGCGGTCAGGTGGGAGGCGCTGGAGGCCACGGGGGCTCCGTAGAACGAGCGTGGGGGAAGAGCGGGCAACGGCCACGCCGAACACGGCTTTTGACAGCGGCCCCCCATGGTGGCAAGGGACGCGGCCGAAATCCCCTCCTCCATTCAAAGGTCTCCATATCCGTGGCTGATCCCAAACTCGGCGCCAAGCAGGTCTGCCCGAACTGCCAGGCCAAATTCTACGATCTAGGCCGTCGCCCGGCCCACTGCCCCAAGTGCGACACCGAATTCGATCCCGAAGAAGCCATCAAGCTGCGCAGCCGTCGCGGCCGGCCGGGCGGCTACGCCGCTGACGAGGCGGAAGACCAGGTCGCCGACAAGAAGGTCGATGGCGACGAGGACGAAGAAGAAGAAGTCGTCACTCCGGAAATCGACGAGGAAGGCCATGAGCCGATCCTGACGCCGGACGACGAGGACGAGGACGCCCCGGGCGGTCCGGAAGACGAACCCGGCATGGGCTCGACCGACGGCGACGACGACGACGTCCTGGGCGACGACGACGACGACGATTCCGTTCCCTTCATCGAGGACGAGGACGACGACTCCTTCGATGACGAGATCGCCAAGGGCCCCAAGGACGACGAATAGTCGGCCCAACCGTCTGATTTTCCGGCAGGTTTCGGCCTGTCGGGCGTCGAACGGAAGAATGCGAAAATAAATGGCGGAACCGGGTTGATCCTGAAAAGGGCCTGACATAGGTTCCGCCGCCTCGCCGGGGGCCACACCAGACCCGGCGAACCAGACCGAGGACGGACGTCCGAAGGTTCGGGGCTTTAGCTCAGCTGGTAGAGCGCTTGCATGGCATGCAAGAGGTCAGCGGTTCGACTCCGCTAAGCTCCACCAAATTCCTAGGGCCGGTCGCCACGCGACCGGCCCTCTTTGCTTTCCGGTTGCATTGATCGCCTTTGTCGTCCGGGCGTTAGGGCCTTATAGCTGAGCCCGGCCCGCGCCGACGGCGCGGCTGAAGGAGCTGGATCACCTCGTGCTGGACGCCTTTCTCGGCAAACGCCCCGGATCGGAGCCGCTGTTTGCGGCCCTGAGGCAGTGTCGCGTCCACTTCATCGGGGCTGCGGCGTTCAGCGCGCTCGTGAATCTGCTGTATCTGACCCCCACCCTCTACATGATGCAGGTCTATGACCGCGTCGTGCCGACGGCGGGGTTGACGACGCTTGTGCTGGTCAGCGCCGTGGCCGTGCTGGCGCTCGGCTCGCTGTCGGCGCTGGACTGGCTGAGGACCCGCATCCTGATCCGGGCGGGCATCCAGCTGGACCGCGATCTGGCCGGGACCATCCTCGTTCGGGTGACCGAGGCGGGCGGCCGGACCCAGGGCGTTCAGGCGTTGCGCGATTTCGACGCCCTGCGCGGGGCGATCTCGGGTCAGGGGGCGCTGGCCCTGTTCGATGCGCCGTGGACGCCGATCTATCTGGCCTGCTGCTTCCTGCTGCACCCGGCGGTGGGGGTGCTGACCCTGGTCGGCGGGATCATCCTGGCGACCCTGGCCTGGCTGAACGAGCGCGACACCCGTCCGCGTCTGGGCCGCGCCAGCCGCGCCGGCAACGCCGCCTATGCGGCGCAGGAGGCCTTGTCGGGCCAGTCGGAAGTGGTTCAGGCGCTGGGCATGCGCCGGGCCATCATCGGCCGCCAGCTGGACGGCCGCCGCACCGCCACCGACGCCCAGGCCGAGGCCCAGCTGACCGGCGGCCGCTATTCCGGGGCCATCAAGTTCGTGCGTCTGGCGCTGCAGTCTGCGGCCCTGGGTCTGGCCGCCTTCCTGGTGGTGAAGGGCCAGATGTCGCCGGGCTCCATCATCGCGTCGTCGGTCTTGCTGAGCCGGGCCGTCATGCCGATCGAACAACTGGTCGGCGCCTGGCCGACGCTGGTTCAGGCCCGGACCAGCTGGAAGAGCCTGATCGAACTGTTCGCCAAAACCGCGGAGCACGACCGGCCGCGCACCGCCCTGCCCGCCCCGGCCGGCCATGTGTCGGTCGAGGCCGTCGGCGTGCGTCTGCCCGGTGCGGAAAACCCGCAATTGCGCGCCGTGTCGGTGAAGATCGAACCCGGTCAGGTGCTGGGCGTCATCGGCGCCAGCGGCTCGGGCAAGACGACGCTGGCGCGGGTCCTCGCCGGCGCACTGAGCCCTGACACGGGGACGGTGCGACTGGACGGGGCGGACTATGGCGCGCGGGACTCAGACACCCTGGCCCGCCACATCGGCTATCTGCCGCAGAGCCCGACCCTGTTCGCGGGGACGATCAAGGAGAACATCTCCCGCTTCGCCGATCCCTCGCCCGAGGTCGACGCGGCCGCCGTGCGCGCGGCCCAGGCGGCGGGCGTGCACGACCTGATCCAGCGTCTGCCCAACGGCTATGATACGGTGCTCGGCCCGCAGGGCGCCGGTCTGTCGGCCGGTCAGTCGCAGCGCATTGGACTGGCGCGCGCTCTCTATGGCGATCCCGTCCTGCTGGTGCTGGACGAACCCAACGCCAGCGTGGACCAGGACGGGGAGAGCGCCCTGATCGCCGCCGTGGAGGCCGCCGCGGCGCGCGGGGCCGCCGTGGTCATCGTCGCCCACCGGGCCGGCGTTCTGGCCAGGGCCGACCGGCTGCTGGCGCTGCGCGACGGAGTGGTTCAGGTCGAGGGGCCGCGCGAGGAGGTGCTGGCCCGGATGCGCGGTCCGCGTCCGCCGGCCCTGCATGAGGTGAAGGCCGGATGAGCGCCCCGTCCTCGCCCGCCGACGCCCCCGCCCACGTCGAGCCCCAGACCGCCTCGCCGCGCCGCGAGCTGATGATCGGCGGAATCATCATCGCGCTGTTCTTCGGCCTGTTCCTCGGCTGGGCGGCGATCGCCCCGCTGGATTCCGGCGCCTACGCCCCCGGTCAGGTGGCGGTGACCGGCAACCGCCAGGCGGTGCAGCACCGCGAGGGCGGGACCGTCACCGCCCTGCATGTCGCCGAGGGCGACCGGGTCACCCAGGGTCAGGTTCTGGTCGAGCTGTCGACCGGGGAACTGACCGCCGCCGAGCGCGGCCTGTCGGGCCAGGTCTATGCGCTGATGGCCCAGCGGGCGCGCCTGATCGCCGAGCGCGACAAGCTGGGCGCCATTCCGGTTCCGGCCGAGTTCGCCAATCTGTCGCCCGAAGATCGGGTCCTGGCCGACGAGGCCATGCGTCTGCAGCGCCTGCAATACGGCGCCCGCAGCGCCGGCCGCTCGACCGAGGTCGGGGTGCTGCGTCAGCGGATCGGCCAGCTGGAGGAGCGCATCCGGGGTTATGAACGCCAGATCGAGTCCAACATCGAACAGCGCCGGCTGATCGGCGAGGAGCTGGAAGGTCTGCGCTCGCTGGCCGACCGGGGCTTCGCGCCCCAGACCCGCGTCCGGGCGCTGGAACGGGACGCCGCCGGGCTGGACGGCCAGCTGGGCTCCTTGCGCGCCGAGATCGCCGGGACCCGCCAGCAGATCGGCGAGACCCGTCTGCAGATGATGACGATCACCACGGGGATGAACGAGGACGTTTCAGATCAGCTGCGCACCATTGAGGTGCAGCTGAACGAGACAGAGCCTCGCCTCGCCTCCCTGCGCGACCAGATCGCCCGCAGCCGCATCCGCAGCCCGGCCACCGGTCAGGTGGTGGGTCTGGCCGTCTTCACCAAGGGCGGGGTGATCCAGCCCGGTCAGGTGCTGATGGAGGTGGTGCCGGACGCCGCGTCCCAGATCATCGTCGCCGAGGTGAACCCGGCCGACATCGACAACGTCCATGTCGGGCTGGAGACGGAAGTGAAGTTCCCGGGCCTGCGCGAACGCGATCCGCCGATCATCCACGGTCGGGTGACCCGCATCTCGCCCGACACCTTCACCAACGAACAGACCGGCCGCAGTCACTATCGCGCCGAGATCACCGTGCCGCCGGCCGAGATGGAGCGGTTGGGGCGGGCGGCCGAGGAGATCCGTCCCGGCTTTCCGGTCGAGGTGGTGGTACTGCTGAGGAAGCGGACGGCGTTGAGCTATCTGATCGAGCCCCTGACCCGAAATCTGTGGCGGTCGGGGACCGAGCAATAGGTCAGCCGATCCGGCCCAGCTCCAGATAGCGCGCCAGATAGCGGCCGTAGTCCGAGCCTTTCATACGATCGACAGCGGCCTCAAGCAGGGCGTCGTCGATGAAGCCCATCTGGTGGGCGACCTCTTC
>CAMLNY010000002.1 GCA_946481405.1 uncultured Brevundimonas sp.
ACCGTCGCCTCGCTTGCGTCACGCCGGTCCAGTTTCAGGTCCGCGTCGTCCAGCGCCGCCAGCACGGCGGCCAGTCGTTCCGGCCTCTCCGGATGCCCCCCGCCGGGCGAATGGGCGATCATGTCGGTGTGGGTGAACAGGGCGACGGACATCGGCGCACGATAGAAGCGAGTCCCCTCTGGCCCAAGCGGGATTGAGCGAACTCTCCGTGACGGGCAAACCGTCGCCATGACCGAAGCCGTGATCCGCCCCGCCCGCCCCGAAGACGCCAAAGCCCTGGGCGCGCTGGGCCGCCAGACCTTCATCGACACCTTCGTGGCCGAGGACGGGTTCGCCATCCCCTACCCCGCCCACGATCTGGAAGCCTTCCTCGACGCCAGCTTCACCACGGAGGCCACGGCGAAGAAGCTGGCCGAACCGGGCGCGGCCTGGTGGGTGGCGGAGCGCGACGGCGAACTTCTGGCCTTCGCCAACGCCGGCCCGAACATCCTGCCCCATCCGGACGGCGAGCCCGGCCACATGGAGCTTCGCCGACTCTACGTCGGCAAGACCGCACAGGGACTGGGCCTCGGCACGGAACTGCTGAAGCTCTCGCTCGACTGGATGGAGGCCAACACGAGCGGCCCGCTGTGGATCGGCGTCTGGAGCGGCAATCTGAAAGCCCAGAAGCTCTACGCCGCCTACGGCTTCGAAAAGGCGGGCGAGTACCAGTATCCCGTCGGAAGCTGGCGGGACGACGAGTTCATCCTGCGTCGAGGTTAGGGGAACGCTCGTCCGCCGGTCCGGTTAGGTTCGGATGAGAGACGTTCGAATCGGCACCTCCGGCTGGGCCTACAGGGACTGGAACGGTCCGTTCTATCCGGACGATGTCAGGGCGAAGGATCGACTGGGCTACATCTCGCGCCGGTTCCGGACGCTGGAGATCAACGCGAGTTTTTACCGCATGCCCAGTGAGGCGGCCGTCGCGGGCTGGCGCGAACAGACGCCCGGAGACTTCCTGTTTGCCTGGAAGGCCTCCAAATTCATCACCCACAACAAGCGATTGAAGGAACCGTCGGAACCGCTTGCCTATATGTTCAGCCGGCTGGAGGGGTTGGGTCACAAGATGGGACCCATCCTGTTCCAGCTGCCGCCGCAGATGAAGCGGGATGACGAACGGCTGTCGGGCTTTCTCGACGCCCTCCCGAACGGGCGACGTTACAGCGTCGAGTTTCGCGATCCCGGCTGGTATGCCGATCCCGTGCTGACCCTGCTGACCGACCACGGCGTCGCCTTGTGCCTTTCGGATCATCACCACGCGCCCGCGCCATTCGAGGTCACGGCCGACTTTGTCTATCTCCGCGGACATGGGCCCGGCGGCGACTACCGGGACCGCTACGGCGAAGCCGCGCTGACAGACTGGGCGGCGCACATCCGGCGCTGGCGGCGCGAACGGGATGTGTTCGTCTACTTCGACAACGACATTAAAAGCGCGGCCCCGGCCGACGCCGACCGGCTGGTTGGGCTGCTGGACGCGAAGTGATACGTCTTCGCCATGCTACTCCCCTTCTTCTCCGCGCTGCGTCAGGCGAAAGTCCCCATCTCGATGAAGGAATGGCTCCACCTGATGGAGGCCATGGACAAGGACGTGGCGGGCGGCCGGGTCGAGGACTTCTACCACCTGTCGCGCGCGGTGCTGGTCAAGGACGAGAAGCACTACGACCGCTTCGATCAGGTCTTCGGCACGGTCTTCAAGGGCATCGAGACCCTCGGCGCGGGCGAGGAGCCGAGCCTCGACGTGCCCGAAGACTGGCTTCGCCTGCTCAACGAGAAGTTCCTGACCGAGGAAGAGAAGGCCGAGATCGAGGCCATGGGCGGCTTCGAAAAGCTGATGGAAGCGCTCAAGCAGCGGATGGATGAGCAGCAGAAGCGCCACGAGGGCGGCAACAAGTGGATCGGCACCGGGGGGACCTCCCCCTTCGGCAACGGCGGCTACAATCCCGAAGGCGTGCGCATCGGCGGCCAGCCCAGGCACGGCCGGGCCGTGAAGGTCTGGGAGAAGCGCGAGTACAAGAACCTCGACGACACGGTCGAACTGGGCACCCGAAATATCAAGGTGGCGCTCCGTCGCCTGCGCCGGTTCGCGCGTGAGGGGGCGGCCGAGGAGCTGGACATAGATGGCACCATCGACGGCACGGCGCGTCAGGGCTGGCTGGACATCCAGATGCGGCCGGAACGGCGCAACACGATCAAGGTCCTGCTGTTCCTGGACATCGGCGGCTCGATGGATGGCCATATCAAGCTCTGCGAGGAGCTGTTCAGCGCCGCCCGCACCGAGTTCAAGAATCTGGAATTCTTCTACTTCCATAACTGCCTCTACGAAGGCGTCTGGAAGGACAACCGGCGTCGGCATTCGGAGAAAATCCCGACCTGGGACCTGCTGAACAAATACCCCGGCGACTGGCGGGCCATCTTCGTCGGCGACGCCACCATGTCTCCCTATGAGATCACCATGCCGGGCGGCTCGGTCGAGCACTGGAACGAGGAGGCGGGCGCCGTCTGGATGCGTCGTGCGCGCCTGCAGTGGGACAAGTCCGTCTGGCTGAACCCGGTGGCCGAACGGTTCTGGGGCTATACCGCCTCGGTCAAGCTGCTGCAGGAGGTCATGGACGAGCGCATGTATCCCCTGACCATCGACGGCCTCGACCGCGCCATGCGGGCGCTGACGCGATGACCGACACGCAGGCGTGAGGTGCGGAAACGCGCGTTTCATGCCAGCTTGACCGCCGTTCAGGAGTGTTCCCCATGCTGACCGCCTTTGTCCTGTCCCTGGCCCTGCAACAGGCGGCCGGGAGCGCCGTCGTCTGGGAGACGCCGGCCCCGGAACCCGAGCCGGTTGCCGCCCCCGCCGTCGTCGAAACCAACCTCCCCGATTGGGCCCTGGCCGATCCGTTCGGCTGGGAGCGGTCGCAGTGCAGCCCGCTGGTCAGCCGCGAACCGCTGGACGTCTGCCAGACCCGGGTGCGCGCCGAACTGTCCGCCGCGCTCGGCGACCGCCTGCCCGCCGGCCTCCGCCCCGCTGGAGAGCCGGCGCCGTGCCTCGCCACGCCGGGCGACGACGGCAAATATCCGGTCCAGTGCGGCACGCCCGAACGACAGACCGCGTCGACCGTGACCCCCGCCATTCCCGATTGCCGCCCGCGCGCCGTGCGTCAGGGCGGCTCGGTCGCCTTCGTCACCGACTGCCGGCCCGAGAACTCGGATCAGGGCGGCCTGTCCTTCCGCCTCGGCGGTCGGGACTGATCCACGAAAAAGGCCGCCCCGAAGGACGGCCTCTTCATTTCTGCAGATCGAAGCGCCTAGTTGCGCCTGTCGTCGCGCAGGGTGTCCTTGATGCCGCCGACCGTGTTCTGGACCTTTCCTTCCAGCTTGTCCGCGCGGCCCTCGGCCTTCAGCTTCTCGTCGCCGGTGACCTTGCCAGCGGCTTCCTTGAGGCTGCCGCCCATGTGTTTGGCGGCGCCTTCGATGCGATCCTGATCGGGCATTTCGAACTCCTGACATGCCGCGCCGCCAAGATGGCGACGCTTCGTGTCCAACAGCGGACAGACGCGCCAAGCGTTCCGTACGGCGCCGCTTAAGCCTTATGCCTCAACCACTTGGCCACCGCCCAGGCATGGGCGTCGTGGCGCAGCTCGGCCAGGGCCGTGCGCGGATGCAGCCAGACCAGTTCGTGGTCGTCCTCCACCTTCCGCAAGGGATCCAGCGCCGTCATTTCCGCGATCCAGAAGCCGCCGACGTTGTTGACCGGCGCTCCGTCCGACTTGCGGAAGAATTGGCCGGCCTCGGCGATCCGCTCGATCGGCCGGACCGTCATGCCCGTCTCCTCGACATATTCGCGGATCAGGGCCTCCTCTTCCGTCTCCTGGCCATCCACGGCGCCGCCGGGCAGGTCGTAATAGGGGACGTCGCGGGTCACGCGGACGCAGGCGATCTTCTCCTCGTGGAAGACCAGACCGAAGGTCGCGTGGCGGAAGCGGTACTCCGTCCCTTCGTCGGCCGCGCCGAACTGCAGGGACGGCCTCACAGGGCGAAGGCCAGCCGGGCGCGCACGCCCCGGTGCGCCGGGTCGAACTCCACCGCCGAGCGCAGGCCCGAGGCCATGGCGGTGATGATCTTGCCGCCCAGTCCCGTGCCCTTGGGCTTGCCATCGCCCAGGCCCGGACCGTCGTCCTCGACCGTCAGGATGGCGCGGCCCGTTTCGTCCGGAGCCAGCAGGACGCGGATTTCACCCCCTTCCCCGGCCGCATAGGCGTACTTCACCGCATTGGTGACCAGTTCTGTAACGATGACTCCCAGCGACACCGCCTGATCGGTCGAGACCCGCATCGGCTGGGCCTGAAGCGTGATGTTCGGCGAGGTGTCGTCAGGCCCCAGCGACTTCTTCAGTTCCCCGACCAGACCGTCGAGGTAAGCCTGCATGTCCACGGTCTCCATGTCGCCGGAGGTGTAGAGGCGGCGATGCACATGGGCGACGGCCTCGATTCGCGCCTGGGCCTCGCGCAGGGCGTCGCGCGCGCCGTCGTCGGCCAGATGGCGCAGCTGCAGCGACATGAAGGTCGACACCAGCTGCAGGGAGTTGCCGACCCGGTGATTGACCTCTCGCAGCATGGCCTCGGCGCGGTCCCGGGCCAGACGCACCTGCTCCTGCGCTTCTTCGTTCTCGCGTTCCAGACGACGGCGCAGCAGCGCATCCTCCAGAGCCGAGCGCAGCAGGGCGGTGAAGTCCTCGGACACGTCCTTGATCACGTAGTCGGACGCCCCGGCCCGCAGCGCCGCGACCGCGATCCGCCCCTCCTGCGCCCCCGTCACATAGACGACCGGCGGCGGCGCCGGGCGGTGCAGGATATCGGGCAGGACATCCAGACCGTCCCGACCCGGCATGTAGTGATCGAGCGCGCAGATATCGAACTCGCCGGCGTCCAGCAGGGCCACCCCCTCGTCGCCGTCGGCGGCCAGGGTGACCTCATAGCCGTGCCGGCCGAGCTCCTTCTGCACGAGCCGCGACAGGCCGCGGTCGTCGTCGATGTACAGCAGCCGGATGGGCGGCTTTTCCGATGTCATTCGATCTCGGGCGCCTGCATGACCGACAGGAACAGGCCGAGCTGGCGGATGGCGCCGGCGAAACTCTCATAGTCGACGGGCTTGGTGATGTAGACGTTGCAACCCAGGTCGTAGCAGCGCTGGATCTCGACCTTGTCGTCCGTGGTCGTCAGCACCACAACCGGCGCGCGCCTGAGCCGCTCGTCGCGTTTCACCTCGGCCAGGATGTCGGTGCCGCTCATGTCCGGCAGGTTCAGGTCCAGCAGGATCAGCATCGGCCCGTTGGCCTTCACCTCTTCACTGAACAGATAGTCGAGCGCCGGCTGACCGTGGTCGAAATGAACGATCTCATTGGAGATGTTGGCGCGCCGGATGTTCTTTTCGATCAACTTGGCGTGGCCGTGGTCGTCCTCGACCATCACTATTTTTACAGGGTTGCTCACTGGGTCTCTCCGGCCTCGTCGACGACGAGGCGTTTGGGGAATTTCAGAATGAATGTCGAGCCTTGTGCCAGCTCTGATTCAACATCGATGGAACCACCCAGACGGCGAACGCTGTTCCGTACGAAAGCCAGCCCAAGTCCCTCACCCGGTCGGTCCTGACGGCCGGAACGGCGGAACAGCTCGAAGATACGCTCGTGGTCCTTGGGCGCAATGCCCCGGCCCCGGTCAGCGATCCGGAACTCGACCCAGCCGCCCGCAAGCTCCTGCCCCGTGATGTCGATCCGGTTGGGTCGTCCTGGGTCGGAATATTTGACGGCGTTCTCGATCAGATTGCCGACAATCTGTTCGATCGACAGTCGATCGCTCTCGAACTTCGGGACCTCGCCGACGATAAGCTCGGTGTCCGATTCGTCCAGCAGATGGCGGATGCTGTCGCCGACATGGGTCGCAACGGCGCCGACGTCGACCGTCTCGGGGACCAGACTGCGGCGTCCCTCGCGCGACAGCTTCAGGATGGCGTTGATCAGCCGGTCCATCTTCTCGGTCGAGGCCCGGATGAAGCCGATAGCCTCCGGAATGTCCTCGCGGATGGCGGTCACCACCTCGGCGAAGGCGAGCGGCTCCTGTTCAGCCTCGGTGATGGCGCGGTCGATGGTCTTGCCGACCTGTTCCAGCTCGGCGGTGTAGCCCATGACGTTCACCAGCGGCGACCTCAAGTCGTGGCTGACGATATAGGCGAAGCGCTGCACCTCCTCGTTGGCGCGAACCAGGGCGGCGGTGCGGGTCTTGATGGTCTCCTCCAGCCCCGCGTTGACTTGGTCCAGGCTGGCCCGCGCCTCCGCCAGATCAAGGAGGTAGCGCCGGATCAGGATCAGGACGACCGCCCCCATCACGAGGATCAGCGCCCCGGCCACCGCATTGACGATGATGGTGAAGACGGCCGATCCCTCCGATCGTCCCGTCTGGGCGATCAGGCGGGCGCCGAGCTGGGAATCCAGCGTCGAGATCTCGGCGTCCATCTGGTCCATCAGCAGTTTGCCGCGCCCGGATCGAACCTGATCCAGCGCCTGCGGGGTCTGGCCCGCCCGCGCCAGATCGACGATCGTGGACATCTCAAGGAATTTGTCGCGCGACAGCCTCGTCAAGGCCTCGGTCGAAGCCAGACCGACCTCGTCGTCGCCCGCCAGTCGCTCCAGGGTCTCCAGCAGACGGGGCGCCGTTTCCTCGCTCTGCTGGTAGGTCAACAGGAAGCTGGTCTGTCCAGTCAGGAGATAGCCGCGCTGGGCCGTCTCGGCGTCCTTGATATTCAGCAGCACGCCGCGGGCCGCCCGGCGCAATTGCCAGGTCTGGTCGACCTGTTCGTTGAAGCTGGCGGTTCGCTGGATCAGGACGAAGGTCGAGACATTGACCAGCAGCAGCAGGACGATCGCGCCCGCCACCAGCAGGAAGATGGACCGCCCGAGCGTCCCCTCCCGCAGGAACCGGCTGAACTGGGAGAGGGTTTGGGACAGGGCCGGGAACATGCGGCGTGCAGCTTTAGCCGCGTCGGTTCGTGTGTCCAGTGAAGTCATTGGCGGCGCAACCCCTGCACTGTCAGAGTGTTCCAGCCACGAGCTGTGCCGTTTTGGGAGTGGATACGATGTTCTGGTGGTGGTGGATCGCGCCCGCCGCAGTCGCCGTGATCGGCGCCCTTATCCTGCTCGCTGGCCTCGCTTCCCTGTTCCGGGGCAAGTTCTTCGGCGGCCTGTTCGGCACGGCCGGCGGCGGCGGCCTGCTGGCGGCCGCATTGGGCGCCGCCCTGCTGGGCCAGAACGTCCAGACCTATCAGCGTCTGACCTATGAACGTCCGGTCGCGACCCTGTCGGTGCGCCAGCTCGCGCCCCAGTATTTCGAGGTCGTGGTGGCCCAGCCCGCCGAGGGCGACCTGCCCGCCCGCACCGCCGTCTATCCGGTCAACGGCGACGAATGGCGCATGGAGGCCCAGGTCCTGAAGTGGAAACCGTGGGCCAATGTCGTCGGTCTGGATTCACAGTACCGCCTCGACCGCCTGTCGGGCCGCTACCAAAACATCGAACAGGAGCGCACCGGCGCCCGCAGCGTCCATGCCCTGCACGGCGGCGACGTCAACTCGGGCCCGATGGAGTTCGTGCCCTGGACGCTCAGCGTCTGGGACGTGGCGCGCAAATACCGTCGCTACATCGACGCGGTCGACACCCTCTATGGCTCGGCCGCCTACATGCCGATGGTCAACGGCGGAACCTACGAGGTCTGGATCACCCAGTCCGGCCTGATCGCCCGCCCCACCAACGAGGCCGCCCGCGCGGCGTCCGCTGGCGGCTTCGTCCGGGTTAACTAGACCGTCCCCAGCGTCCTCAGCCGCGCCTTCGGATGCACCTCGTTCTGGCTCATCACCACCGTTTGACCGCGGAAGCGCTCGATGATGGATCGCACGTAGGGGCGGATCTGGGGTCCGGTCAAAAGGACCGCGCTCTCGCCCGCCATGGCCGCGCGTTCGAAGACGTCGCGAACGGCGCGGATGAAGTCCTGCAGACGTGACGGCGCCATGGCCAGTTGCTTGTCCTCGCCCTGCCCCACCAGCGATTCCGCGAAGGCGGCCTCCCAGTCCGGCGACAGGGTGATGATCGGCAGGGCGCCGTCGTCGGCCTTGTGCTGCCAGCACAGCTGCCGCGCCAGACGGGTACGGACGTGCTCGACCAGCGTCGTCACCGACGACGAATGCGGCGCCGCCTCGGCCAGGCCTTCCAGAATGGCGGGCAGGTCGCGGATCGACACCTTCTCGCGCAGCAGGGTCTGCAGAACGCGCTGCAGCGTCGTGACCGTGACCACCGACGGGATCAGTTCGTCGACCAGCTTCTTCTCTTCCGGACCCAGTTCCTTCAGCAGCTTCTGGACCTCGGCGTAGGAGAGCAGGTCCGCCATGTTTTCCTTCAGGATCTCGGTCAGGTGCGTCGTCAGCACCGTCGACGGATCCACGATGGTGTAGCCGCGGAAGGTCGCCTCTTCCCGCAAGCTTTCGTCGATCCAGGTCGCGGGCAGGCCGAAGGCCGGCTCCTTGGTGTGCTCGCCGGGCAATTCGACCTGACGCCCGGCCGGGTCCAGCGCCCGGCGCAGCGCCCGCACCTGATCGGTCAGGCGGCGGCCCTCCAGATCGTTGATCAGGGTCAGCAGGGAGTAGCCGAGCTCGATCTTGACCTCGTCGATGGTCAGGGCCGTGCCGATCGGCTCCTCAGCATCGTCCTTGGGCTTGGCGGCGGCCTCGGCCGCGGCCTTTTCCGCGTCAGTCGGCTGGGGCTTGAGCCTCGCCCTTCCCTGTCGCCAGGCCATGAAGCCGGCCCCGGCGGCCAGAGCCGCGAACGGAATGATCGGCATGCCGGGGATCAGGGCCAGCAGGCCGGCGGCGGCGGCGACCATGCCCAGGCTGACCGGGTTTGTGGCCAGTTGCTGGACCAGAGCCTTGTCCGCCGAACCCTCGACGCCCGCCTTCGACACCAGGAAGCCGGCGGCGATCGAGATGATGATGGCCGGAACCTGGGTGACCAGACCGTCGCCGATGGTCAGCTGCACATAGGTGGAGGCGGCCTCGCCGATCGGCAGGCCGTGCTGGATCGTACCGATCAGGATGCCGCCGATGGCGTTGATGGCGACAATGATCAGGCCCGCGACGGCGTCGCCGCGCACGAACTTGGACGCGCCGTCCATGGCGCCGAAGAAGGTCGATTCCTGCTCCAGTTCCTTGCGGCGGAGCTTGGCCTGGTCCTCGGTGATGAGGCCCGAGGACAGATCGGCGTCGATGGCCATCTGCTTGCCCGGCATGGAGTCGAGGGTGAAGCGGGCGCTGACTTCGGCAATCCGGGTCGAACCCTTGGTGATGACCACGAAGTTCACCACCAGGATGATGGCGAAGATGATGATCCCGATGATGAAGTCCCCGCCCATCATCAGCTGGCCGAAGGCGTTGATCACCTGACCGGCGGCGTCGTGGCCCTCGTGCCCGTGGGTCAGGACCAGACGCGTGGAGGCCAGGTTCAGGCCCAGACGGAACAGGGTCGAGACCAGCAGCACCGTGGGGAAGATGGCAAAGTCCAGCGGGCGCTTCATCATCAGCGCCGTCATCAGGATCAGCACGGACGAGACCAGCGACAGGGCCAGCAGCACGTCCAGCAGGAATTTCGGGACCGGCAGGATCAGCAGCAGGATGACGCCGATCACCCCGACCGCCATGCCCACCTCGCCGCGCATCAGCCAGCCGCGGATGTCCGCGCTGGACGGGCGGGCCATGCCGTCCTTCATGAGAACGGTCGAGGACGACGAGGCGGGAACGTCGGTCATGCCCGACCCAGAGCCGTCAGGGCCAGACGCGTCGTCTCGGCGATGACGGCTTCATTCTGCGGACGGTCCGAGGGGGCGTGGTAGTAGGCTGCGACGATCACCGGCTCGCCCGAGGGCGGATACAGAATGCCGATGTCGTTGGTCGGGCCATAGCCGCCCGTGCCCGTCTTGTGCGCCACACGCCAGCCGGCGGGAACGCCGGCCTTCAGACGCGCCGCCCCCGTGGGCGAGGCGAACATCCAGCCCAGCAGCATCGTCTTTGAATCCTGCGTCAGGGGCGAGGCCGGATCGACGAACAGGCGGTGCAGATTGGCGGCCGATTGCGCCGGGGTGATGGTGTCCTTGTCGCCGTCCAGCCGGTTCATCTCGGGCTCGAAGCGGTTCACCGTCGTGCCCTGGTCGCCCAGGCCCCGATAGAAGTCCTGCATCGGCTGGATGCCGCCCAGCGCCTTCAGCAGCAGGTTGGCGCCCGGATTGTCCGACACCTCGACGATGGCCTGCATCAGCCGTTCGACGCTCAGGCTGGAGCCGATGGCCGGCTCGGTGACCGGGGCGTGGTTGATCATGTCGGCGCGGGTGATCGGGATCATCCGGTCCAGCCGCTCCTCGCCCGCCTGCACCCGCATCAGGGTCGCGGCCGACAGGTACATCTTGAAGGTCGAGCAATAGACGAACCGCTCGTCTCCCCGCGCCGTCAGTTGGCGACCCGTGCCGAGATCGTGGACGAAGAAGCCCATCCGTCCGCCGTGGCGCGCTTCCAGCGCCGACAGGTCCAGCGCCTCCGGCGCGATCGGAGCGACAGGCGCGGCCGGAGCCTTCGCCTCGCCCTCGCGTGAGCAACCCGTCAGGCCGAGCGCGCCCAGCCCCGCCAGAACGGTCCGCCGGTCGGTCACGCCGCGCTCGAACCGTAGGCGCCCGTAGCGATGCCGGTCTGGGGGGCCATGATCTGGGTGCCCTCGTCGGCGTATTCGTTCAGCTTGTTGCGCAGCGTCCGGATCGAAATGCCCAGGATGTTGGCCGCATGCGTCCGGTTGCCAAGGCAGTGGCTCAGCGTGTCGAGGATCAGCGCCTTCTCCATCTGCGCCACCGTCTGGCCGACATAGGCGCGGCTCACGGCGTCGGCCGTCTGGGCCGCGCGGGCGGCAAAGCCTGTGTCGGCCGGGGCGGCGCCCGCCGTCTGCGGCTGGCCGTCCGGCAGGCGGATCGCCTCCACGTCGATCTCGGGCCCGACCGCCAGCAGCACCGCGCGGTGCATGGCGTTCTCCAGTTCGCGGACGTTGCCCGCCCAGCGATGCGAGGCCAGGGCGCGCTTCGCCTCGACCGAGATCGGCCGCACCGGCACC
Source organism: uncultured Brevundimonas sp. (assembly GCA_946481405.1). Next base: position 11,216 of record CAMLNY010000002.1, read on the forward strand.
CCGTTGGCGGCGGCGTATTTCTTGACGAAGTGGTCGGCCAGAACCGCGATGTCGCCCGGGCGCTCGCGCAGGGCCGGCAGACGCAGGTTCACGACGTTCAGGCGGTACAGCAGGTCCTCGCGGAACACGCCCTCGGCCACAGCCTTCGACAGGTCACGGTTGGAGGTGGCGATGATGCGGATATTGACCGGCACAGGCCTGGTGCCGCCGACGCGGTCGATGACCCGCTCCTGAATGGCGCGTAGCAGCTTCGCCTGCAGCCTGGCGTCCATCTCCGAGATTTCGTCCAGCAGCAGGGTGCCGCCGTCGGCCTCCTCGAACTTGCCGATCCGGCGGGCCACGGCGCCGGTGAAGGCGCCCTTCTCGTGCCCGAACAGCTCCGACTCCAGCAGATTGTCCGGGATGGCGGCGCAGTTGACGCTGATGAAGGGCCGCTCGGCCCGCTTGGAGTGGGTGTGCAGATAGCGCGCCATCACCTCCTTACCGACCCCGCTCTCGCCGGTGATCAGAATGGAGGCTTCCGAGCGAGCGACCTGGTCGGCCAGCTGGGTCACGGCCTTCATCGCCGGATCGGCCGAGATCATCGGCCGCTCGTCGTCGGCGACGGCGGCCAGGACCGCCGCGATCAGGTCGGCGTCGGGCGGCAGCGGGATGAACTCCTTGGCCCCCGCGCGGATGGCGGCGGCGGCCTTTTCCGCGTCGTTGTCGACGCCGCAGGCGACCACCGGCACGAAGATCCGTTCCGCGTCGTTCGCCGCGATGAGGGCGCCGATGTCGAGGTTATAGTCGACCATCAGCAGGTCGGCCCCCTGCCCGCGCCGGAGCTGTTCCGTCGCCTGGTCCGCGCGCTCGACGTGGTTCACCTTGGCGCCGTGCGCCATGGCCATCTTCACCGCCGCCGCCAGCTGTCCGCTGAGCCGTCCGACCACCAGAAGCCGCATGGGTCTTCTCCTCTAATCTCTTACTTGAACCCGGGGCCTTTAGGCCGCCGAGTCCTCGGTCTTGATGATTTCCGTCATGGTCACGCCCAGGCGATCCTCGACGACGACGACCTCCCCGCGGGCGACCAGACGGTTGTTGACGAAGATGTCGATGGCCTCGCCGACCTTGCGGTCCAGCTCCAGCACCGACCCGCGATTGAGCTTCAGCAGCTGGGCCACCGTCATGTGGGCCTTGCCCAGAACGGCGGAGATGTTCACCGGCACGTCGAACACGGTCGACAGGTCGGCGGCGGACTTGTCCCCAACCTCGTCAAGGGTTGCCAAGGCTGTGGAGTCCGGGAACTCCTCGAGCGACAGGTCGTCGGCGGCCATCAGAAATCACTCCCGTGATGCAGGGATTCGGCATGCCCGGCCTCGGAGGCCAGGGCGTTGTTCAGGGCGACGGCGATCCGCTCGGCGGCGGCGTCCGGATCGAAGTCGGCGCGGCCGTCGGCCCATTCCAGCTGGAAGGCCGCGAGCGGCAGGGACAGGTCCTCGCGGAAAGCCACCATGCCGGAGAAGCCGGCGTCGACGCAGATGGCCTGGATCTTCTGCTGCACGGCCGGCTCCAGCCCGGCGCTGCGCACGACCAGCCGCGGCGAGGCGTCGATCTCCTGACCCAGCGCTTCCAGCGCCGACTGCAGCGGCCCGGTGGGCAGCTGTTCCAGCGCCGCGGCCGCGATCACCCTCGCGGCGGCCAGCGCCAGCGCGGCGGACTGTTCGCGGTGCGTCTGGGCCACCTGATTGAGGGCCGGCACCGCCTGCTGCATCGCCTGACCGATGGCGGCCACGCCCATGGCCTCGATGCTGGACGCCTCGGCCAGCGCCGCCTCGCGCGCCTCGAACTTCGCCTGGGCGACCAGGGCCTCGACCTCCGAGGGCATGTAGGCGCGCTTGGTCGGCCGGAAGTCCGACGCGCGCACGACCGATCCGGCGCCGTCGAACTCGGTGTCGAAGCTGAAGGGGCGGCTGTTGAGGGGCGCGTGATCGGTCATCAGTAGATCAGCTCATCGTCGCCGGATGCGCCCGCCAGCATGATCTCGCCGCGCGCGGCCAGATCCTTGGCGACCTGCACCATGGCCATCTGGGCGGTGTCGACGTCCTTCAGACGCACCGGCCCCATCGATTCCATATCCTCGCGCATGATCTTGGACGCGCGCTCCGACATGTTGGTGAAGAACATTTCGCGCAGGGTCTCGGACGCCCCCTTCAGCGCCAGCGCCAGCGAATCCTTCTCCACCGAGCGCAGCAGGGTCTGCACCCCGCCCGGATCCAGCTTGTTCAGGTCCTCGAACACGAACATCAGGGCGCGGATGCGCTCGGCCGACTCGCGGTTGCGCTCTTCCAGCGCGCCGATGAACCGGGCCTCGGTTTGGCGGTCGAAGCTGTTGAAGATGTCGGCCATCGCCTCGTGGCTGTCGCGCTTCGAGGTACGCGCCAGGTTCGACATGAACTCGGTGCGCAGGGTCTGTTCGATCTTGTCCAGGATCTCGCGCTGCACCGGCTCCATGCGCAGCATCCGCTGCACGCATTCCAGGGCGAAGTCCTCGGGCAACGCCGTCAGCACGCGCGCGGCGTGGTCGGGCTTCACCTTCGACAGGACCACGGCGACCGTCTGGGGGTATTCGTTCTTCAGATAGTTGGCGAGGACCGCCTCGTTCACATTGCCCAGCTTGTCCCACATGGTCCGGCCGGCCGGACCGCGGATCTCCTCCATCAGACCGTCGACGCGGTCCTG
>CAMLNY010000003.1 GCA_946481405.1 uncultured Brevundimonas sp.
CGGATGGGCTTCAACAACGCGGGGCTGGAAGCCTTCGCCGACAATCTGTCCCGCCGCCCGAACGCCGTCGTCGGCGCCAATCTCGGGGCCAACAAGGACACGGAAGACAAGGCCGCAGACTATGTCGCGGGACTGAAGCGTCTCGCCGGCCTCAGCGACTATTTCACCATCAACATCTCCTCGCCCAACACCCCGGGCCTCCGCGCCCTGCAGGGCCGCGAGCAACTGGACGACCTGCTGGGTCGGATCAATGAGACGCGGACCACGCCCGCCCCGGTCTTCCTCAAGATCGCGCCCGACCTGACCTCCACCGAAATTGCCATGATCGTGGAGGCGGCGATCGCCCACCGCATCGACGCCCTGATCGTCTCCAACACGACGCTGGACCGCCCCGACAGTCTGACCTCGCGCGACCGGGCCGAGACCGGCGGCCTGTCGGGCGCGCCGCTGACGGGCAAGGCCCTGGCCGCCCTGAAGGACGCGGCGGCTGCGTCAGAAGGTCGCCTGCCCCTGATCGGCGTCGGCGGCATCGGTTCGGGCCGGGACGCCTGGGAGCGGATCCGCGCCGGCTCCTCGGCCATCCAGGTCTATTCCGCCCTGATCTATGAGGGTCCGGCGCTGGTCGGTCGCATCAAGCGCGATCTGGCCGCCCGACTGCGGGCCGAGGGTTTCGCATCGATTTCCGAAGCCGTTTCTGCCGCCCGTTGACGGAGCGTTAGGGGCGACCGGGCCATAGTCCCCGGATGCGTGGCGAAAGACCGCGCGCTTTCTCGGGGGCATGATGCCGGAGGCCAGCACGAACACGCCCGCGACGTGGGCGACCGCCGTGCGCCGCCGCCGCAGGGCGCTGCTGCAGCGTCTGGCCATGGGTGTGGCCACCGCCATGGTGTTCAGCCCAATGTTCGGCTGGAGCTTCAGCGCCCTGTGGGTAGGGACCTATTTCATGGTCCAGCTTCTGGACCTGGCGATCTTCGCTCCCATCAACAGCGGCGAGGCCGAGAAGATGGGCCGGGTGCGGACCGCCGCCGGCGCCGCCATGCTGTTCCTGAACGCCGCCGCCTTCGGCAGCCTGTCGATCCCGCTGTGGATCACCGGCGGCCCCATGGGCGGGGTCTGCGCCGCCGTGCTCGCCGCCTCGGGCGCCATCTACGGCGTGATCAACTCGCCCCGGTCCAAGGCCGTGCTGGCGATCACCATCACGCCCCACTTCCTTTACATGGCCGCCGTGCCCTTCTGGATGCTGTTCTACGGGGCGTCCGGCGCCTTTGCGACCGCCGTCGCCATCTCCTTCGTCGTCTTCGGCATCTATTGCCTGTCGACCTGGGAGCGGATGAACAAGGCCGCCGAGGCCGAAAGCGCCGCCCGCAGGGAGGCCGACCGGCGTCGCGCAGAGGTCGAGCGCGCCATGGCCAGCCGTCAGACCTTCCTGGCCACGGTGGGCCACGACCTGCGCACCCCGATCAGCGCGATCCTGACCGGCGCCGCCGAGCTGGAGAAGGGCGCCACCGACGGCGCCGCCCGCGCCCAGGCCGCCCTGATTTCCGACGCCGGAATCATGATGAAGGCGCTGCTGGACGACCTTCTGGATCACGCCAAGCTGGACGCCGGCCGGATGACGGTCGAGAGCGTCGACTTCAACCTGCGCGGCCTGATCGCCCAAACCCTGATGTTCTGGCAGGGCGAGGCCCGGGCCAAGGGGCTGAGCCTGCGCGTCGAGGGCGCCGCCAGCATCCCCTCCTCGGTCAGGGGCGACCCGATGCGCCTGCGTCAGGTGCTGAACAATCTCGTCTCCAATGCGATGAAGTTCACGGCCGAGGGCTCGGTCACCCTGCGCCTCCGCGCCTGGGATGAGGAGCCGTCCAACTACGCCATCCTGATCGAGGTCGCAGACACCGGCCCCGGCATGACGCCGGAGCAGCTCAACCGCCTCTTCACCCCCTTCGACCAGACCGCCGAAGGCGTCAGCGCCCGCCACGGCGGCACGGGTCTGGGCTTGAGCATCAGTCGCGATCTGGCCGAACTGATGGGCGGTCGCCTGACCGCTCGCAGTCGTCCGGGCGAGGGCGCGACCTTCACCCTGTCCCTGCTCGTGCCGCGCGGCGAGACCGTCGTCTCCGCTCCGGCGGGCTTCAACGACGAGAGCCGCGGCGACATCGTCCGCAGCCTCGCCCCGCGCACCCCGACGCCGCGCCCGGCCCCTGCGCCGGTCGTCGTGTCGGAGCCCGTCATCGAGATCGCGCCCGAACCGGAACCCGTCGTCGATGCGGCGCCGGAGATGGAGGAGGACGGCGACCGTCCGTTGCGCGTCCTCGTCGTCGACGACCACGACATCAACCGCCGCGCGGTCGAGCTGATCCTGGCCCCGTTGGGCTGCGACATCTCCACGGCCGCCGACGGCCTTCTGGCGCTGGCCCAGTGCGACGCCGCGGCCTTCGACGTGATCTTCATGGACGTGCGGATGCCCGAGCTGGACGGCCGCGAAACGACCCGCCGGCTACGCGCCGGCGGCGGGCCGAACGCGGGCGTGCCTGTCATCGCCGTCACCGCCGATACGGCCCCGGACGACATCGCCGCCTGTATGGCCGCGGGCATGACCTATTTCGTCTCCAAGCCCCTGACGCCCGCCGCCCTTCTGGGCGCGCTCAATCACGTGCTGGCGGGCGAGGCCGAGGAAGACGAAGCCGAGACCGTCGCCGCCTGAATCCCGGCGACCAGCCGGTCTGCCGCGTCCGGCGCTTTCAGTTCGCACTCCCAGACCGTGATCACGCGCCAGCCGTCATGGGTCAGCCTGGCGACCGTTTGACGATCCCTGGCGACATTCCTGTTCAGTTTGGCGGTCCAGTAGTCGGCGTTGGCCTTGGGCTTTCTGGAGCCCCGCGCGCAGTCATGCCCGTGCCAGAAACAGCCGTGCACGAAGACGACCGTCCGTCGCCCCTTCATCACGATATCCGGACGGCCGGGCAGGCCTGAGCCGCCCAGCCGGTAGCCGATCCCCGCCGTGCGCAGGATGCGGCGCACGGCGAGCTCGGGCGAGGTGTCCCGCCCCTTCACCCGCCGCATGACGGCGCTGCGCTGCTCGGGGGTGAAGACGTCGGTGGTCATGACGGAATCGCGCTCAGGCAGTGAGCGACCGCGTCGCGAGCGGTAGCGCCCTTAAAGCTGCGTCAGCAGATGTTCCGCCGACGACACCTTGAACTCGCCGCCCTGCTCGATGTTCAGCTCGGTCACGACGCCGTCCTTGACCAGCATCGAATAGCGCTTCGAACGCTCGCCCATGCCGAAACCGCGCGCGTCCAGCACCAGACCCAGGGTGCGGGTGAAGTCGCCCGAACCGTCGGCCAGCATGACCACGTCGTCGGCCGTCAGGCCCTGGCTCTCGGCCCAGGCGTTCATGACGAAGGCGTCGTTGACCGAGACGCAGGCGATGACGTCCACGCCTTTCGCCTTCAGCTCCGCCTTGTTGTCGACATAGCCCGGCAGGTGACGCGCCGAGCAGGTCGGGGTGAAGGCGCCCGGAACGGCGAACAGGGCGACCGTCTTGCCGGCGAAGAACTCATCGGTGTTCACCGGCTTGGGGCCTTCGGGCGTGCCTTGCGACAGGGTGGCCGAGGGGATGCGGTCGCCGATCTGGATCGTCATGGAAGGCTCCGGAGGTCAGGGCGCGCCCATCGCGCCGTCCCCGGTCAGATAGGCGGCCCCGTCGTCCGAGCCAAGCGGGATCGTGCCGGAACCAATCGTGAGCGCCTGCCGCCTTGCGAAACGGCCCCGCCCACCCGATCATCCCTTCATGGACGACTTCCAATCCCTCGCCGGGCGGCTTCTGGTCGCCATGCCCGGCATCGGCGACCCGCGCTTCGAGCATGCGGTGATCCTCGTCTGCGCCCATGGGCCGGACCACGCCATGGGATTGCGCGTCGACCGTCCTGCGCCAGGCGTCGATCTGCAGACCGTCCTGAACAAGCTTTCGGTCCACGCCCCGGAACAGGCGCGCGGCCGCCCCGTCATGGTCGGCGGCCCGGTCGAGAAAGAGCGCGGCTTCGTCCTGCACACCGACGACTGGATGGTGGATGACACCTCCACCCCCTTCGGCGCCGGTCTGGCCCTGACCGGCACGCGCGAGGCGCTGGCCGCCATGACCGATCCGGAGACCGGCCCGCGCCGCTCGACCCTCCTGCTCGGCTACGCCGGCTGGGGCGACGGGCAGCTGGAGGAAGAGCTGGGCGACAATGTCTGGCTGACCGCGGAAGCGGACCTCGAACTGCTGTTCGACACCGACTTCGACACCAAATGGAGCCGGGCGCTGGCCGGTCTCGGCGTCGACGCGGCCATGCTGTCGGGACAGTCGGGAAGGGCCTAGCCCGAGCGGGCCTTCAGCGGCGCCACGCCGTCGGACAGGCTCTCGTTCAGATAGACCTCGGCCTCCTGCGCCGGAAGTGCGGGCGCATAGCCGAAGCCCTGACCGTAGTGGCAGCTGGCGTCGAGCAGCAGGGCGGCGAGGCTGGCGTTCTCCACGCCCTCAGCCACGACCTCCAGATTCAGGTCGCGCCCCAGATTGACCACGGACTTCACGATCTTTGCGGAGCCCTCGTCCTTGTCCATGGTCAGGACGAAGTAGCGGTCGATCTTCAGCGTATCGAACGGCAGCTTGGCCAGGTAGCTCAGCGACGAGAAGCCGGTGCCGAAATCGTCCAGCGCCAGCGACGCGCCTACGTCCTTCAGCTTCTGCAAGATCACGGCGGCCGAGGCCGTGTCCCGCATGATGTCGCCTTCGGTGACCTCCAGCTTCAGGGCCCCGCGCGGGAGGCCGGTCTCCTGGATGACGCGGGCCACGTCCTCGATCAGGTTGGGCCGTTCGATTTCGCCGACCGAAAGATTGACGCTGCAGAACAGCTTGCCGGCCGAGGGGTGGCGCTTCAGCCACTCCGCCAGCTGACGCGCCGACTGGGTCATCATCAACAGACCCAGATCGTTCATCAGGCCCATCTCGTCGGTCAGGCCCAGGAACTCGTCCGGCGGCACGAGACCGCGCTTGGGGTGACGCCAGCGCGCGAGGGCCTCGAACCCGGCGACGGCGCCGGTGTTCAGGTTGACGATCGGCTGGAAGAAGGGCTCGATCTCGCCGCGCACGAAGGCGTTGCGCAGGTCCGCCTCCAGCGCCAGTCGCGACAGGCTGTCGGACTCCATCGACCGGCCATAGGCGGCGCAGCCGCCGCGCCCGGCCTTCTTGGCGGCGTTCACGGCCAGCTCGACCCGGCGCAGCAGTTCGGCGGCGTCCGGCGCGTCCGGCCCGCCTTCGAAGGTCACCGAGCCGATCGAGACGGTCGGATAGATGTCGAAGCCCGCGACCCTCAGCGGCTGCTCCAGGGCGTCCCTCAGGCGGTCGGCGGCGTTGCCCGCCCCACGCGGGACCACGACCGCGAACTCGTCCTCGCCGATGCGGGCGGGCGCGGCGTCGAAGGCGAAGGCGGCGGCCATGCGCGAGCCCAGCGCCGAGATGACCATATCGGTCCGCTCATGGCCAAGGGCCTCGTTCAGGCGGCGCAGACGGTCCACATCGGCCACGACCATGTCGTACTCGCCGGGCGCGGTCAGGGTCTCGGCGGCGCGGCCGAGGAAACTCTTGCGGTCCAGCAGACCGGTCAGGACGTCCTTGTCGGAGCCCGCGACCTTGGTCTCCAGCGCCACCATCCCGGCGGCGCGCAGTCCGTCCTCCAGCCACACCCCGCGCCACAGGCAGGTTTCCGACCCGCGCATGCGCAGACGCACGGCGACCTCGGTCCCCTCGGCAGCGGGTTTCAGGATGCGTTCGGCCAGCGACCGGTCCTGCGGCAGGGCCAGGGCGATGAAGGCGGCGCCCGAACACTCCGGCGCCAGCGGGCCGAGGCCCAGCGACCTCGTCGCCCCCGTGAACCGGATCTGGTCGTCGCCCGGCGTCCAGATCCACAGGGCGGAATCGGCGGCGGCCAGCGCCTCGATGGCCGTGGTCGCGTCCCAGGTCATGGTGCGGGGTCGCGGGGTCACGGGTTCAGGCGTTCCTTCAGGACACGGCGACGTCGTCCGACACGAGACCGAACAGGATATGATCTGCCCATGCGCCGTTAATTTTAAGATAAGCCCGCGCCTCTCCCTCCTTCACGAAGCCCGATTTCTCGAGCACGCGGCGGGAGGCGAGGTTGGTCGGCAGGCAGGACGCCTCCAGCCGGTGCAGACGCGCCGAACGGAAGGCGAAGCCCGTCATGGCCCTCACCGCCGCCGTCGCCACGCCGCGTCCGGCATAGGGCTGGCCGACCCAGTAGCCCAGCGTCCCCGTCTCGGCGACGCCGCGCCGCACGTTGGACAGGGTGATCGCCCCCATCAGGCTCCGGCCGGTCGGATCGAAGACGAAGAAGGGCCAGGCGTGGCCCAGCTCCATCTCGCGCGCATAGACCCCCAGCCGCCGCCGATAGGCCGCCCGGGTCAGGTCGTCGTCCGGCCAGGACGGCTCCCACGGCTGCAGATAGGCGCGCGACTGTTCGCGGAGCTCGGCCCAGGCGGAATAGTCACCGGTGCGCGGCGGCCGCAGCAGCACGCCCGCCCCTTCGACCACGGGCCCGGTCGCATCCGTCATCCAGTCAAGGAGGGCCATGGGCGGAGCCTAACCGGTCGGACGCTAACCCGCCACCCGCTCGGCGAACGCCTTGCCCGCCGGCGCGGCCGCCCTGGGCCCCAGCACCGCCGTCGCCGCCTTGCCGGACGACAGGATGCGTTCGCCGACCGCCTTCAGGTCCGCCGCCGTCGCCGCCTCCATGCGGGCGGCCGTATCGTCCGAGGGAACCGGCGCGCCGAACATCAGGGTCTGGGCCGCGTTCCGGCCCGCGCGACTGGCCGGGCTTTCGTCCGACATCCACAGGGAGCCCTTCAGCACCGCCCTCGCCCGCGACAGCTCGGCGTCGGTCGGTCCCTTCGCCGCCAGATCGCGGATCTCGTCGGCGCAGACCTCGGCCAGTTCCGCCGCCCGGTCCGCCGCCGCCCCGGCGTAGATGCCCAGCACCCCGCTGTCGTCGTAGGGCTCCTGATAGGCGTCGATAGCATAGGCCAGGCCCCGCTCCTCTCGCGCGCTCTGGAACAGGCGCGACGCCATGCCTCCCCCGAGGATCTCGGTGAACAGCCGCAGCGCCGGGATGCCCGGATCGACGGCCGCCAGCGACGGCAGCTGGAACACCAGATTGGCCTGCTCGATCCGCCGCGTCAGGGCGGTCGACCCGCCGACGAAGGTCGCGGGCTCGGGCGCGTCGGCCGGAGCGGCGACCGCGTCGCCGAACCAGCGCTCGGCGAGGGCCAGAAGCTCGGCCTCGTCCACCGCGCCGGAGACCGCCACCACCATCCGGTCGGGCGAGTAGAGACGCGCCCGCCAGTCGGCGACCGTCGCCCGATCCGCCGCCCTCAGGCTCTCGACCGAGCCCAGGATCGGCCGGCCCATCGGCTGGCCCGCGAAGGCCATGGTCTGGGCCATCTCGAACACGTGATCGTCCGGCGTGTCGAAGGCCTCAGCGATCTCCTGGGCGACCACATCCTTCTCGCGCTCGATCTCGGCGGGGTCGAGCCGGGGGCGGAACACGAGATCCGACACCACCTGCATGGCCAGAGGCAGCGACCCGTCGAGCGCCCGGATCTCGAAACTGGTCCGCTCGTAGCCGGTCGCGGCGTTGATCGAGCCGCCCTCGGCCTCGATCCGCTCGACGATGTCCCTGGCGCCCATGTCGCCGGCGCCCTTGAACACGAGATGTTCGAGAAGATGGGACCAGCCGGAGCGGCTTTCGGCTTCCCACCGCGCGCCCCCCTTCACCGCCACCGTCAGGGCGAGTGTGCGTAGCCCCGGCATCGGGTCGCAGACGACGCGGACGCCGTTGGAAAGCGTATGAAGGGAAGCGGTCAGGGGATGGTCTTTCGATACCGGCGAACGAGCACGGCCACATAGAAACCGACCAGCGCCAGCGCCAGTCCGTACCAGGTCAGGGCGTAGCCGAGGTGGTTGTTCGAGAAGGCCGCCGGCGGCGCTCCCGCGATCAGGCCGCCCAGTTCCGGATTGGGCGAGGTCAGGGCGAACAGGGTGAATTCGGACGGCGTCCGGCTGCCCAGCGCACGGGCCATGGCGCCGTTGTCCCGGCCGTAGAAATGGCTCCCCTCCGGCGGCGGCGTCATCCCGCCCGGCGCGGGCGTGCGGCGCAGCTCCACGACCAGGGCCAGAGGCAGGGTCGTCTCCAGAACGCGCGGTCGCGCCGAGATGGTGTCGGCCAGGAAGCCTCGGTCGACGAGGAAAACCTCGCCCATTCCCTCGGGCATGCAGGCCGAGATCAGCCGCACGCCCGGCTGGCCTTCATGGATGGATTGCAGCTCGACGAAATGCGCCGTCGGCAGACCGCGACACACGACCAGCGCCTTCCGGAACTCCGGATCCTCGGCGGTCAGGACCCCGGCCAGAGGCGCGGGCGGCAGTCCGGCGGCCGCCTCGGCCTGTGCGATCAGCGCTTCCTTCCACGTCAGCCGCTGCACCTGCCAGGTTCCCAGACCGCACAGGACGACCAGACAGGCCGCGACGAACACGGTCAGCAGGATGGGAAAACGGATCTTCGCTTCAGTCATGACTGGACGCCTGCCCCGCGCGGTTGCGCATCTGCAGGGCGATCATCAAGCCCTTGCCCGGCCGCATCAGCCCCAGCGACAGACCGCCGGCCAGAGGCAGGGCGACCGCCAGCATGCCCCATATGGGCGGGTTGTAGGCGACCTGAACGAACAGGGCGGTGAACACCACCAGCCCGCCCGCGATCTGCATGATGAAGATGGCCGCTCCGTCGCCGGTGTTCAGCGGGGTGAAGTCGAAGCCGCAGACGGCGCAGCGGTCCACGACCTTCAGAAAGCCCGCGAACAGCCGACCCTTGCCGCAGTTCGGACAACGACAAACGAAACCGGCGCGGATCGGGTCGATCCGCGCCGGCGTCAGGGTTTCAGTCTGGATCGGACGATTGTCCAACGCCGTCCTTAGCCGAACGTGACGTAGACGAAGGCGAACAGGAACAGCCAGACCACGTCCACGAAGTGCCAGTACCAGGCGGCCGCCTCGAAGCCGAAATGCTTCTCCGGGGTCATCTGGCCGGCCAGCAGGCGCAGAAGGCAGACGGTCAGGAAGATGGTGCCGAGCAGGACGTGGAAGCCGTGGAAGCCCGTCGCCATGAAGAAGATCGAACCGTACAGGCCAGAGTTGATGGCTTCCTCGTTGAAGAACAGGTGCTCGTGAATGATGTGGTTGTATTCGTAGGCCTGAACGGCGGTGAACAGCACGCCCAGAGCCACCGTAATGGCCAGGCCCAGCTTGGCGCCCTTGCGGTCGCCGACCTGCAGGGCGTGGTGAGCCCAGGTCACCGTCGTGCCCGACAGCAGCAGGATGACGGTGTTCAGCAGCGGCAGCTGCCACGGGTCGAGAACCTCGATGCCCTTCGGCGGCCAGGTCGACCAGGCGGCGGCGGTGTCGGCCCAGTTGCCGACCTCCGGGATATGGGCGCGCGCTTCGTTGAAGATCGCCATCTCGAAGAACATCCAGAAGAAGGCGGCGAAGAACATCACTTCCGAAGCGATGAACAGGACCATGCCATAGCGCAGGCCTATCGACACGACCGGGGTGTGGTCGCCGCGACGGCTTTCCTTGATCACATCGGCCCACCAGCCGAAGGCCGAGTACAGCACGCCGGCCAGACCGGCGAAGAACAGCCACGACGTCCCTTCCGGCAGGCCGAAGACGCCCTTCATCCACGCCACGGCGCCGACCATCATGATCGTCACGGCGATGGAAGCCACCAGCGGATAGGGGCTCGGGTCGACCAGGTGATAGTCGTGATGCGGAGCGGCGTGGGCCATGTCGTCTGTGTCTCTGAATCGGCGAGAGAAGAGAGGTTTGCAGGGGCTATAGCGTCGGTGTTCAGCCTGCGCCAGTACCGGAACGCTCATCGTCCTGCACCGGGTAGAATGTGTAGCTCAGCGTGATCTCCTGGACGCCGTCGACCTCGGGGTCGTCAACCATCTCCGGGGCGATGAAATACTGCATCGGGAACTGCTTCGTCTCACCCGCGGCGATGGTCTGGTCGTCGAAGCAGAAGCACTGCAGTTTCTGGAAATAGGCCCCGGTCTGCTCGGGCACGACGTTGTAGCTGGCGCGGGCCAGGATCGGCTTGTCCGAGGTGTTGGTGACGTCGAAATAGGCCAGGCCGGTCTCGCCGATGCGGACCGTCTGGGTCACCTGCTCGGCCTTGAAGGTCATGGGCAGGCCCCGGACGTTGGTGTCGAAGCGGACGTTGACCGTACGGTCCAGCACCACGTCTGACGCCTTCTCGGCCTTCATCGTCGTGCCGTTGAAGCCCGTGACCTGACAGAACATCCGGTAAAGCGGCACCGCGGCGAAGGCCGCGCCGGTCATGGTCGCCACCACCCCGGCGCACAGCAGGGCGACGAATTTCGCCGAACGGGGCGCGGCCATCAGTTGGATGCCTCGGCCATTTGCGCCGGCTGGGCCGCAGCCGTCGCGGTCGCGCGGTCCTGGGCCGTGCGGGCCGCGAGGTTGGCCTGCATGCGCATGAAGGTCGTGGTGAAGATCAGCACGATGAAGGCCACCAGACCCAGGGCGATCCACAGGCTGCGCTTGTTGCGGGCGGCCAGTTGTTCGGGGGTCAGATAGGCGCGGCGCGGCGTCTCGGTCATGGGCGTCAGGCTCCGGAAACGACGAAACTCTCGACCAGCAGGGACGCGAACAGCGCCACCAGATACAGGATCGAGAAGGCGAACAGGTTGCGCGCCGGTTTGGCCTCGGCGCGGACGTCATACAATGCGGCCTCTCGACCCACGGCCTCGGCCTTGTCGGGGGCGTCCCCGGCGCGCGAGCGCCACAGGCGGAAGGCGAGGCCGAGGAAGGCCAGACCACCGATGATCGACACGATCCGGTAGATCAGGCCGCCCATGCCCACGAACCCGGGCGCGACGGCCGAGGCGACGAAGATCAGGCTGTACACCCAGATCTGCAGCCGGGTCGATCTGGCGCCCCGGGCCACCGGCATCATCGGGATGCCCGCCTTGGCGTAATCGCCGGCCGAATACAGCGCCAGCGCCCAGCTGTGCGGCGGGGTCCACAGGAAGATGATCAGGAACAGCAGCCACGCCTGCCACGGCGCGGAGCCGGTCGCGGCGGCCCAGCCGATCACGGGCGGAAAGGCCCCGGCGGCACCGCCGATGACGATGTTCTGGGGCGTCCGGCGTTTCAGCAGCAGGGTGTAGAAGACGGCGTAATAGACGATGGTCATGGCCAGCAGACCGGCCGCGAACCAGTTGGTGTTCATGCCCAGCAGCATGACCGAGAAGACCGACAGGACAATGCCGAAGGCGATGGCGTCGTTGCGCTTCAGGCGGCCTGCGGCCACGGGGCGGCCTCGCGTCCTGCGCATCAGGGCGTCTGTCTCGCCCTCAATGGCCATGTTGAGCGCGCCCGCCGCGCCCGCTCCGATGGCGATGCACAGGATGGCGATGGCGGCGACGATCGGGTGGATCGAGCCCGGTGCGATGACCAGTCCGGTCGCGGCCGTGAATACCACCACCGACATCACGCGCGGCTTCAAGAGCTGGAAGAAATCCTCCGGCTGGGTGGTCGACGGAACGGGGGCTTCGGCGGCTTGGGACAGGGGCGGGGTCATCAAATGAGAGGGGCCGCCTCCCGGGGTCGGAAGGCGGCCCTGATCCTTAGGGAAGGACGTTGGCGGCTTAGTGGCTGTCGCCCTTCACCACCGGCAGTTCGTTGAACTGGTGGTGCGGCGGCGGCGAGGACAGGGTCCACTCCAGGGTGGTGGCGCCTTCGCCCCACGGATTGGCCACGCCCTTGCGGCGACGGATCGCGGCTTCGAGCAGCATCACGAGGAATACGGCGACGCCGACGACCGTGATCGCATAGCCGACCGACGAGACGTGGTTCCAGAGCTGGTAGGCTTCCGGATAGTCGATGTAGCGGCGCGGCATGCCCTGCAGACCGAGGAAGTGCTGCGGGAAGAAGATGACGTTCACGCCAACGAACATGATCCAGAAGTGCGCCGCACCCAGGAACTCGTTGTACTTCACGCCGAACATCTTCTCGAACCAGTAGTAGAAGCCGGCGAAGATCGCGAACACGGCCCCCAGCGACAGCACGTAGTGGAAGTGCGCCACAACGTAGTAGGTGTCGTGCAGGCTGTAGTCGATGCCGGCGTTCGACAGGACCACGCCGGTCACGCCGCCGACGGTGAACAGGAAGATGAAGCCGATGGCCCACAGCATGGGGGTCTTGAAGCTGATCGAGCCGCCCCACATCGTGGCGATCCACGAGAAGATCTTCACGCCCGTCGGCACCGCGATGATCATGGTCGCGGCGATGAAGTAGGCGCGCAGGTTCACGCTCATGCCGACCGTGTACATGTGGTGCGCCCACACGATGAAGCCGTAGGCCATGGCGAGGTAGCCGAAGACCGGCTTCCTCGAGAAGGTCGAGACGATGTGCGAGATGATGCCGAAGCCCGGCAGGATCAGGATGTACACCTCGGGGTGACCGAAGAACCAGAACAGGTGCTGGAACATCACCGGATCGCCGCCGCCGGCCGGATCGAAGAAGTGGGTCCCGAAGTTGCGGTCCGTCAGCAGCATGGTGATGGCGCCCGCCAGAACCGGCAGCGACAGCAAGAGCAGGAAGGCGGTGATCAGCACGGACCAGGCGAACAGGGGCATGCGGTGCAGGGTCATGCCCGGCGCGCGCATGTT
>CAMLNY010000004.1 GCA_946481405.1 uncultured Brevundimonas sp.
GATCAGCAGGCCGCTGACGCCCGCCACCTTGCCGGTGACGACCAGCGGGTCGATCGCTTCGATGGCGGCGACGAGGTTGCGCAAACGGGACCTGCGGGCGGGAACGGAGACGTTAACGTCTGGTCCAACGTGGTTAACGCGGAGTGAAGTTCGGGGTCGGATCAGGGGTTCGCCCGCTGGATGAATCTGTTCGGTGATCGACGATCACCCAAGCCGCGAGGTTGTGAAAGCGGGCCCGGAAGCGCACCCTCGAACGTCGTTATCGGGAGGGCTCCCATGTTCGGACGATCCACCTTCGCTCGCGCCTGCAGGGGCGTGAGCGGCATTCTGTTGATCCTGCTCGGCTTGTTGGCGCCCAGTGTGGCGCTGGCGTGGAAGCCGACCACCCATGTGCAGCTGGCGGAGATCGCGCTTCAGGACGCGCTTGACGACGGGATGGTCACCATCATGCGCGTCGATCCGCGCACGGGGGCGATCGCGGGGGTGCTGGGCGAGTTCCCGGTCGCGCCGGAGATCCTGGCCGCCCTGCGCGCCGCGCCGGACCGCTATCGCGCCGGGGTGATCGGGCCGGACGCCTATCCCGACATCATGACGGGCCAGCAGATCATCCACCCGGAAGTGTCGCTGGACGGCTCCAGCCGGGTGATCGGCAGCGACGCCTGGCTGAACCACATGTGGGCCCGGTCGTACGGGGCGGGGGCCTCGCCCGAGGTGCGGGCCTTCGTCAGCGGCTTCCTGACCCATGCGGCGGGGGACAGCTTCGCCCACACCTACGTCAACCATTTCTCGGGCGGGGCCTTCACCCTCGATCCACGCCAGAATGCGATCCGCCACATCGTGCTGGAGGGCTATCTGGACAAGCGCGCCCCGGTCGCGCCGCGCAATCTGGCCATCGGCATCCGGGGCGTGGACGGCTTCATCCATGATGAGATGATCGCCGCCAGGCCGGGGACGGTGCTGGAACAGCAGCTCCTGATCGGCGAGGCGGCGGCGACCAATCTGTCGGTGCCCCTGACTTTCTCGCGGATGAGGAACCGGCTGCAAGCCGATGTCGACGCCGGGACCGAGAGCTGGGCGACCCGCGCCTACAAGAGCGCCTGGATCGAGGATATCGACGACGGTCTGCGCGCCTGGCCGGCTGTGAGCGCGCGCATATCCGAGAAGATCCTCTACTATCCCGACCATGCCGATTTCGCGGGTGCGGCCTCGATCCTGGCCGACTATGCGCGTGAGCATCTGTGGTCGATGGCCGGGGCGCCGGACATCGCGGTGGCGGTCGCCTATGCGCCGTCGCAGATCGCCCAGGCCTTCCTGCCGCAGGCCCTGCTCGACGCTCTCGGCGCCCTGTTCCAGAAGCCGCTGGATTACATGGTGAAGGGCGCGACCGGGCTGACGACCGAGGAGTGGCGCGACTACGTCAGGCGGCCCGATCACTATTTCGACGAGGTGATGAACGGGCCTTCGGCCCAGCCGCAGGGGCATGCGATCAGTCTGGCCGACTTCAACCGGACCGAACTGGGCATCAGCGACGTCGCCTACGCCAATCCGGAACAGCGCTGGACGGTCGACGGCTTCGCGCCCGCCTTCAACACGGTGCAGCTGACCAAGCTGAGCTTCCTCGACGCCGAGGGGCTGGAGGCCGTGGAGCGGGCGCTGGGCGGACCGGTCTCGCGCGGCGGGGCCAACGTCATGCTCGGCTGGCTGCATTCGCTGGACGACAGCTCCCAGTGGCGGGACGGTCAGGCGCGGTTCAGCCATCCGGCGATCTTCAACCAACTGTTCCGGCCGCAGTTCGGCGCGCCCTGACGATGCGGGTTCTGGGGCGCGACACCTCGATCAATGTCCGCAAGGTGCTGTGGACGCTGAACGAGCTCGGTCTGCCCTTCGAACACGAGCCGCAGTGGGGCGCCCCGGAGGCGCCGACGCGGTCGCCGGCGTTTCTGGACCTGAACCCCAATGGACTGATCCCGGTGCTGATCGACGGCTCGGGAGTGTGGTGGGAGTCGAACACCATCTGCCGCTATCTGGCCGCGAGGGCCGGACGAGACGACCTGCTGCCGCTGGGGCCGCGCGCCAGGGCGTCCGTCGAGATGTGGATGGACTGGCAGGCCACGACCCTGAACAATGTTCCGGCGTTTCTGGCCCTTGTGCGCGGGGATGCCAGGTTCGGGGCGGTGGAGATCGCCGACAGCGCCGGGCAATGGACCGGGTGGATGAAGGTGCTGGACGATCATCTGGCCGGATCGGGTCAGTATGCGGTCGGGGACGCCTTCACCCTCGCGGACATCGTCCTGTGCCTGTCCGCCTATCGATATTTCTCGACACCGATCGCGCACGGAGAGTTCGCGGCGATGCGGCGGTGGATGGAGCGGATTTCGACCCGTCCCGCCTATGCGGCATGGTGTTCGCCGCGGACACCCTGACGATCAAGGGCCGTCGCACGCCTGCTGCGGGAATCCGGGTTGCAGTTTCTATCTGCTGCGCTTTGATCGTCAGCATTGGAATGGGCTGTTACGGATCAGTATCAGCCGATTGATGTTCCGGCTCAAACTGTTGGGCCAGCGTTGAGAGAAAAGCTAAAGGTTCTGCGGGAATGATCCCAGTCGCGCACGAATTCACGTTATGTCGTCATGACGACTTTGGAGGGGCCGCGCAGGATGCTGACCTTGTTTGGCGAGCAAACCGTCGGTAAACGGCTCCGTCTAGGGAATTCTACCTACTGAAAAAGCGCATTTGCGCAAGATTTGCGTAACGAGTCACAGGGTTAACTCTGCAACCGGGGGTCGTCGCTGTCAGGGCGGCCGGGAGTGCAGACATGTTCGGACATCAGGCCAGGGCCGAGGCGCGCGCCCGGACCGAGGCGCTTCAGGATCTGGAGGGAAAGCTGGCCGCCATCGGCCGGTCCCAGGCGGTGATCGAATTCGATCTGGACGGCATGATCCTGGACGCCAACGACAACTTCCTGGCGGCCATGGGCTACCGGATGGAGGAGATCCTCGGGACCCATCACCGCACCTTCATGGACCCGGCCGAGGCGGCGCGGCCAGAGTATGCGAAATTCTGGGCCGATCTGAAAGGCGGGCGGTTCGCCGCCGGCAAGTTCCGGCGTGTGGCGGCGGGCGGGCGCGAGATCTGGCTGCAGGCCAGCTACAACCCGATCTTTGTCGACGGGCGACCCGTCCGGGTCATCAAGCTGGCGGTCGACATCACCGAGGCCGAACACGAGGCCGCGCGGCGCGAGGCCCAGCGGGTTGAAGCGGAAAGGGTGCAGACGGCGCTGGTGGAGGCGCTGGCCGCCAGCCTGTCGCACCTGTCGGACGGTGACCTGACGACCTCGGTCGGGGTGGAGCCGGACGACGCCAACCGACGGATCAAGTCCGACTACAACACCGCGCTGGAGAGCCTGAGGGACGCGCTCGGTCAGGTCGGGACGGCGGTCGCGGCCCTGAAGAGCGGGTCTGACGAGATTTCCGGGGCTTCGGACGACCTGTCGCGGCGCACCGAACAGCAGGCCGCCAGTCTGGAGGAGACCGCGGCGGCGCTGGACGAGATCACCGCCACGGTCCGGCGCAGCGCCGACGGCGCCCGTCGCGCCTCGCAGGCCGCCGAAAGCGCGCGGTCCGAGGCCGAGCGGTCGGGCGAAGTGGTGCGCGGCGCCGTGGCCGCCATGGACGACATCCAGAAGAGCTCCGTCCTTATCGGCGACATCATCGGGGTGATCGACGAGATCGCCTTCCAGACCAATCTGCTGGCGTTGAACGCCGGGGTCGAGGCGGCGCGGGCCGGCGAGTTCGGCCGAGGCTTCGCCGTCGTAGCCTCGGAAGTTCGGGCCCTGGCCCAGCGGTCAGCGGAGGCCGCGCGTGAGATCAAGTCGCTGATCTCCGCCTCGACGGCGCAGGTCGATACGGGCGTACGGCTGGTCGGCGACGCTGGCGCGGCGCTGGGCGCCATCGTCAATCGCGTGGCCGAGATCGACGGTCTGGTGTCCGAGATCGCCGCCTCCGCACAGGAACAGGCGACCGGCCTGCAGCAGGTCAATACGGCCGTGAACCAGATGGATCAGGTGACCCAGCAGAACGCCGCCATGGTCGAGCAGTCGACGGCGGCGGCGGCGAGCCTGAAGATGGAGGCCGAGCAGCTGGCGCAGCTGGTGGCGCGGTTCCGGACGGGTGCGGACATGCCCGGGGTTGCTCCGGTTCGTCAGCGTCGCCTGCGCGCCGTCGGCGGCGGAGCGGCGGCCGAGCGCTGGGATGCGTTCTAGCCCTCGATCATCTCGTGGACCTTCGCGGCCAGGTCGCCCATGACGAAGGGCTTGGTCAGCACCTCCATGCCGGGCGCGAGCAGGCCATTGCCGACGGCGGCGTTCTCCGCATAGCCGGTGATGAACAGGACCTTGAGATCCGGCCGGGTGACACGGGCGGCATCGGCGACCTGACGCCCGTTCATCCCGCCGGGCAGGCCGACGTCGGAGATCAGGAGGTCTATGCGTCGTTCCGAACGCAGGATCTCCAGTCCTGACGGGCCGTCCGGCGCCTCGATGACGGTGTATCCGGCGTCGCCCAGAACCTCGGCGACCAGCATCCGCACCGTCTCCTCGTCGTCGATGATCAGGACCGTCTCGCCGTGGCCGCCCTCGGCGACGGGCGTGAGACCGAAGTCCTCATCGCCCTCCACGCTGCCCTGATAGCGCGGCAGGTAGAGGCACATGGTCGTGCCCTTGCCCATCTCGGAATAGATGCGGACCTGACCGCCCGACTGGCGCACGAAGCCGTGGATCATCGACAGGCCGAGGCCGGTGCCCTGACCCAGAGGCTTGGTGGTGAAGAAGGGGTCGAAGGCCTGGGCCTGAACCTCCGGCGACATGCCCGTGCCGGTGTCGGTGACGCAGAGCGACACGTATTGACCGGGAGGCAGCTCGCGCGCGCGGGCGGCGCGGTCGTCCAGCCACTTGTTGGACGTCTCGATGGTCAGTCGGCCGCCCTGCGGGGCCATGGCGTCGCGGGCGTTGATGCAGAGGTTGAGGAGGGCGTTCTCGAGCTGTGACTGGTCGATCTTCGTAGCCCACAGACCGCCGGCGCCGACGACCTCGACCTCCACGTCGGGGCCCACCGAGCGGCGGATCAGGTCCTCCATGCCGTTGATCAGACGGTTCACGTCGGTGGGTTTGGGATCCAGCGTCTGGCGGCGTGAGAAGGCGAGCAGGCGCTGGGTCAGGGAGGCGGCGCGCTGGGCCGATCCCTGCGCCGCGTCGATGTAGCGCTCCATGCCGTTAAGACGGCCTTCCGAAAGGCGTTTGCCCAACAGCTCGAGCGAGCCGGAAATGCCGGCCAGCAGATTGTTGAAGTCGTGGGCGATGCCGCCGGTCAGCTGGCCCACCGCCTCCATCTTCTGGGACTGGCGCAGGGCCTCGTGGGCGCGGGTCAGCTCCTCGGTGCGCTCCGCCACCCGATCTTCCAGAGTGGCGTTCAGGGTCTGCAGTTCGATCTCGGCCCGCTTTTTCTCGGTCAGGTCCTTGAACAGGACGGCGATCTGCCTGTCCGCCACCGCTCCGACGCGGAAGGCGGCGAGTTCCAGCCAGCGTCCGGTCTGCTCCAATTCCTTCTCGAACCGGATCGATTGCCCGGTTTCGAGGACGCCCTTGTAGAGCGCCAGCCAACTATCGGCCTCATCGCCGACGATCTCGCGCAGGCGCTTGCCGATGATGTCGGGAATGCCGGTGTTGGCGGAATAGGCGGGGTTGGCCTCGACGTGGACGTAGTCGC
The DNA here is from genome assembly GCA_946481405.1 of uncultured Brevundimonas sp. The sequence goes on from CAMLNY010000004.1 coordinate 5,763, forward strand.
TCAGCGGACCGTCCGGCCCGTCGATGAACTCGATGACGCAGAAACCTTCGTCGATGCTCTCGAACAGGGTGCGATAGCGCTTTTCGCTTTCGAGTCGTTCGGCCTCGGCATGGACGCGTTCGACGTGGGCCCAGGAACGCGTCACCACCTCGCGGATGATCGCCAGCTCCTCATCGGTCCAGACGTGCGGCGCGGCGTGGTGCACGGCCATCAGTCCGACCAGCCTCTGCTCCTTGACCAGGGGCATGCAGATCGTGGCTGCGATTCCGATGCTCTGGAAGGTGGCCGCTTCGTCGGGTGCAAGCTCTTTCAGATTGTCATTGACGATCAGCGGGCGGCCCGCGCCGAGCTCCTGGACGGCCAGTCGACCGAAATCGGCCAGCTGATAGTGGCCGACGATGCTGGTCGCCCCCGGCGCGGCCCAGTCCCCGCGGATGGTGAAGCCGTCCTCATCGGGGTCCATATCGGCATAGGCCACGACGGACGCGCCGAGGTGTTCGCCGGTCAGGCGGGTGATGATCGCAAGGATTTCCTCGGCGTCGATCGTCACCTGGGCTGCGGTCGTGAGTTCGTCGAGGAATCGCAGTCGCCGTTCGCTGGCTGTCAGGGAGGCGGTCAGCCGCGCCCTCTCGCTCGCGGTCCGCACCCGCTCGGCGACCTCCCGGACCAGAGCGACATCCTCGTCGGACCATTCGCGCGGCGTGGCGTTGTTCACGAACAACAGGGCGACGACCTTGCCCTGCTCGATCAGCGGCATGTTGATGAGAGAGGTCGCGCTGATGCCGGCCAGGGCGGCGCCGCCGTCCTCGACCCTCGGATCGTTGGCGGCGTCGGCGAAGATCACCGTCTCCCCCCGGGCCAGATCCTCGATGTAGTTGCCGAAGTCCCGGAAATGGATAACGCCCGCGATGCTCTGGACGCCCGGCGCATTGTAGTCGCGCGCGATTGTGATGGTCTCGGCCTCGGTGTCCATCACGCCGTAACCGACGCGACTGACCTGAAGGGTCTCCGCCAGGATGTGCGATGAGGCATGGGCGATCTCGGCCGGATCGGTCAGATCACGGATCGCGTCGTTGAGGTCGATCAGCGCCTTCTGGCGGGCTTCCGTCCGCTTGCGATCGGTGATGTCGGTGAAGAGGATGGCGACGCGATGCTGTTCGGGGTCGCCGATGCGCAGGGCTTCGACATCATACCATCGGCCGAGGACGTCGGCGGGGTTCTGGAACCGGACGGTTTCGCCCGTCAGGGCGACCTGGCCATAGAGTTCGAACCAGTGCCGCTCCAGCCCCGGCGCGATCTCCGACACCCATTTGCCGTTGGCGTCGCGAAGGCCGGTCATGTCCTCGAACGCGGGATTACCTTCCACGATCCTGTAATCGACCGGCCGCATGTCGGCGTCGAACTTCATTTGAATGATGCAGAAGCCGGTGCCCGTGGAGTTGAACAGCGCCTCGTAGCGGGTCTCGGTTTCGGCCAGGGCGGCGTCTGTCTCGCGCCGCTCCGTGATGTCGAATGTCACGCCGGGGAAGCGTCGCGCGCCGTCCGCATCGGTGACGACGCGTCCCTCGGCGGCGACCCAGCGACCGGCCAGCGCGCGGGCGAGGAGCCGTGGGTCCCCGACGCCGTCGGCGAGCGCGACCGCCTCGTCGGCCAGCGAACCTTGCCGTCGGGCTGAACCAGTCGATACTCCGACCGGAACGGCGCCAGGGTCCGGACCGTCGTCTGAACCTCGCCAGCCACGCGTTCTGCGTCTTCCGGGTGAATGGACCGGAAGAACCGGGAGATGGGCGCTCCGGCCTTCGCCATGGCGGGGTCGACGCCATACATCTCCGCGAACCGGGCGTCCGCGACGACGCGGTCCGCAGAGAAGTCCCAGTCCCAGGTGCCCACGCCGCGGCCGGCGGACAGGGCCAGCTCCAGCCGTTCGTTGGTGTCGGACCTCTGACGGTCGGCTTCGACGCGGGCGGTGGTTTCAACGACGGTGGCGATGACGCCTGCCGGCCGGCCGCTTTCGTCCGGAACGGGCCAGTAGTCCAGGTTCATCCAGACCTGTTCCGGCTGACCCGAGCGGTAGAGGGTCAGCTCCTGATCCTTGTAACCCAGGGTGCCGCCGGCGAGGCCGACCTTCATGACATGGTCGTTGAAGTCCGCGACTTCGGGCCAGCCCTCGCGAACATTCGAGCCGAGCAGTTCGGGATGCCGGCCGCCGGCGAAGACCGAATAGGCGTCGTTATAGATCATCACCCCGTGCTCGCCCCACAGCAGGACGATGGGCACGGGCGAGGCGATCAGCAGCGACACGGTGGTGCGCAGCGACTGGGGCCATGTCTCGAGCGGCCCCAGAGGCGTGGAGGCCCAATCGTGCGTCCGCACGCGCTCGGCCATCTCGCCGGAGAAGTCCCCCGTCAAGGATGCGTCGTCAGGCAGTGGTTCGACCCCCCCCCCAGGCGCCGCTGAGGGGTCGCCAATGATCGCAAACGCGGTAAAGCTTCAAAGGGTTCACGCCGGACCGCTTGTCTCACCGGCGGATGGCCCTATGTCCTAAGACGCTGTCGGACCCGGAGCCGAACCCGACTTAACGGACTATCTCGACTCCCGATTCCGCCGCGGCCGAACCTGACCTGACGGACGATCCCGACTCTCTTCTCCCACTCGCGACCAGCCGGAGCCTCCCATGTCCGACACCGCCCCCACCGCCCGCGCCACCCACGGCCGCGGCAAGGTCTATGACTCGATCGTCGACACCATCGGCGACACGCCTCTGGTGGGCCTGCCGCGTCTGTCGGCCGAGTATCGGCCGAAGGCCCGGGTGCTGGCCAAGCTGGAGTTCTTCAACCCGATCGCCTCGGTTAAGGACCGGATCGGCGTGGCGATGATCGAGGCGCTCGAAGCGACCGGCAAGATTTCGGCCGGCTCCGTCCTGATCGAGCCGACCAGCGGCAATACGGGCATCGCCTTGGCCTTCGTGGCGGCGGCCAAGGGGTATCGGCTGATCCTGGTCATGCCGGAGTCGATGTCGATCGAGCGGAGGAAGATGCTGGCCCTGCTGGGCGCCGAACTGGTCCTGACCCCGGCCGAGAAGGGCATGAAGGGCGCCATCGCCATGGCGGCCGAGCTGCTGCAGCGGACGCCGGGCGCGGTCAGCCCGTCGCAGTTTGAGAACCCGGCCAATCCGGCGATCCACCGCTCGACCACGGCGGAAGAAATCTGGAACGACACGGCTGGCGCGGTCGATATCGTCGTCGCCGGCGTTGGGACGGGCGGCACCATCACGGGCGTCGGTCAGGCGCTGAAGGCGAAAAAGGCCTCGGTGCAGATGGTGGCGGTGGAGCCGACCGCCTCGCCGGTGCTGTCCGGCGGCGAGCCGGGCCCGCACAAGATCCAGGGCATCGGCGCGGGCTTCATCCCGGCCATCGTCGACCGCTCGGTCATCGACGCGGTGGAACAGGTGTCCAACGAGGACAGCTTCGAGATGGCCCGCAAGGTGGCCAGGGTCGAGGGAATTCCGGTGGGGATTTCGTCGGGCGCCGCCCTGACCGCCGCCTTCCGGCTGGCGGAGCGCGAGGAGAATGCGGGCAAGACGATCGTGGTGATCATCCCCAGCTTCGCGGAACGCTATCTGTCGACGGCCCTGTTCGAGGGCCTCTGACGGGGCGGATCACAGCGTCACCGCCGGTTAACCCGCAAGCGCCTAGTCTGGTCGGGTCATGTCCGATCCGGCGCTCGACAATTCGCAAGAGGCCCAGCCCGCCTTCCGGGCCCGTCACGCCCTGCTGAAGCGGCTGGCGGACGTCGTCTCCCTGCCGGGCAGCCGGGTCAACGCATTCGAGCGGTCGGTGACGGGCGACCTTCTGGTCGAGATGCTGCGTCTGGCCGCCCCGCGTGAACGCCAGCGGGTGGCCCAGCGTCTGGCGCCGCTGGCCGAGTTGCCGAACAGTCTGGCGCGGATGCTCCTGCGCGACGAGCCGCCGATCGCGGGCCTGCTGCTGGAGCAGTGCGCCTCGCTGAGCGACGCCGATCTGGTGGCCTGCGCCCGCGACACCGGGCCGGAGCACCGGTTCCTGATGGCCAGCCGTCGCGGCCTGACCGAGGTGGTGACGGAAACCCTGATCAGCTTCGGCGAGCAGGGGGTGATCGAATGCCTGCTGCGCAACACCACGGCCCGTCTGTCGCAGAGCGGGGTGGAGGCGGTGGTGTCGCTGAGCCGGCAGATGCCGGTGCTGTGCGGACACCTGCTGAGGCGGTCCGAGCTGAGGCCTTCGGGCGCCTATGTGATGTTCTGGTGGGCTCCGGCCGAGGACCGGAAGACCATTCTCCAGCGCTTCGCGGTGAGTCGCGAGGTGATGCAGGAGGTGGTCGAGGACGTCTTCGCCATGGCCGCCGAGGAAGGCTGGCAGGACCCGGTCTCGCGCAAGGCCCTGCAGTTCATCGAGCGTCGTCAGCGCAACCGCGCCGCGATCGACAAGAGCCCCTACGACAGTCTGGAGCACGCGGTCACGGTCGCGGCCCGGGACGGGCTGAACCGCGAGGTGGCGGCCGAGATCGCCTATCTGGCCGGGATCAAGCCGCTGACCGGGGCGAAGATCATGGGCGACGTCGGCGGGGAGCCGCTCGCCATCCTGTGCAAGGCGACGGGCATGTCGCGCGTCGACCTGCAGAACCTGTGGCGCTCGGTGCGGCGGCCCGAGACCCTGGCCGATGGTCGGGTGCACCCCGATTGGGATCGGGTGCAGGTCACCTATGAGATGCTGGCCGTCGACCGGGCCCAGACGGTGCTGCGCTACTGGAACTGGTCGCTGTCGTCGGCGCTGTCGCCCGACCTGCTCCGGGCGATTCGCGACGGCGACGATCAGGCGCTGGATGAATATTCGACACCGGAGCGCGCGGCGATGATGGCGCTGGCGGAAAACTTCGGCCGCTGAAACCGCTCGTGATCGAAGACTGAATACTGTCGCGCGGCGTCAAGCCGCGACAATGTGCTGCTTTGTGTCTGCTGATGCATTGCTTTCGCAGACGAACATCCGTATTTCCGGGTTTCTCAATCGCCGTTGTGCGAACAGATCAGCCAAGGACAAGCTCGTGGACGCGACAAGACTGGACGACCGCTCGGAACTTCTGGAGATGACGGCGGACATCGTGTCGGCCTACGTCGGCAACAACAGCGTGGCGGCCAATGATCTGCCGGCGCTGATCTCCAATATCCACGCCGCCCTGTCGCAGGTTTCGACCGGCGTCGTCGAGGTCGAGCCCGAGGTCAAGGAGCCGGCCGTGCCGATCCGCAAGTCGATCAGCCCGGACTTCCTGATCTGCCTGGAGGACGGCCGCAAGTTCAAGTCGCTGAAGCGCCACCTGCGCACCAAGTACGACATGAGCCCGGAAGAGTACCGCGCCAAGTGGAACCTGCCGAAGGACTATCCGATGGTCGCTCCGAACTACGCCAAGGCGCGTTCGGACCTGGCCAAGCAGATGGGTCTGGGCCAGGGCGGCCGTAAGCCGGCCCGCGCCACCCGCGCCAAGAAGTAGGCTTCGAACCTTCGAAGACCGGACGCCCGCTTCCGCAAGGAGGCGGGCGTTTTCGTTTTCAGGCGGCGGCCGCCGTGCCGCGGCGCATGCGCCAGAAGCGCAGGGTGCGCAGGGCCGCGTCGCGCTGGAGCTCCGCATAGAGTTTGGCGTAGCTCCCCGCCTTGCCCATGGCGTTGTCCTCGCTGCCGAGGATGACGACGGCGAAGGTCAGGAACAGGGAGCGGTCGAGATCGGCCGCCTTGCAGATGACTGCGAGGGCGTCGAGCTCCTTCTTCTCTACGATCTGCTGGGCCGTGTGGAAGTCGACATCGGCCAGCTGGGCGAGGGCGATCAGGAAGGACGTCTTCGATCCCGAACGCAGGAAGCGGGCCAGCATGGTCGGGGTCAGCTGATTGGCTGCCTTCAGCTCGTCCACATAGGCTAGGCACTCGCTGTAGTCGGCGGGCAGGGCGCCGTCTTCGGTGGCGACGCGGGCGCGGCCGGCGGCAAGGGCGCTTTCCAGCAGGGCCGGGTCCATGGCTGCGTTCTGTTCGAGGATCTGCTGACGCAGCCGGGCCTCGACGACGAAATACATGTCGTTCAGCAGGTCGGCGGGCAGGCCCTTGCGCTGGACCGTCGCCTCGTGGAGCGCCGGATTGGCCTTGGCGCGTTCGACGGCGGTCTCGACGGCAGTGCGCGACAGGGTCGCGCCGTCGTTGCGGAGCAGGACGCCCAGGGGCTCGTCGTCGCCGCGTTCGACGATGACGTCGGAGACGGCCTCGGACACGGTGGGGCGTTCGGAAACCGCGCGGAGATGCGCTTGGCCCCTGGAGCGGACGACACCCAGGAGGTCGTCGTCGGTCAGGACGGTGGAGGCGCGCAGGACGGCGTCGGCGACGGCGACCTCGTCATTGGCCAGGCGTCGGATCAGGCCGCGGGGGGCGTCGGGCGACAGGGCGAAGCGGGCTGACAGTTCGGCGCGGACGGCGGTCTCCATCTCGGCGGTCAGGTCGCTGAGAACGGAATCGTAGAGCGCGTCCTCGGCCGCGCTGCGCTGGGCCGTGCCGAAGAAGTGTTCGGTGAGCTCGCGAAGCAGGGCGCGGCGTTTCTCGCTGGAGGGCTCCTGGGCGAGGACGATCAGGTCAGGCAGGCGCGAGCCGGTCTCAACGGGGGCGAAGGCGGCGTCGCTCATGGCAGGTTCGGATCTTCGTTGGGAACCACCCGGCGGCGGCCCTGGGCGTCGCGCACGGGCGCCTCGTCAGCCGGCGGCTGGGCCAGATCGAGGGTGACGCTGTCAAAATAGACGGGATCAGGCAGGGCGGTCGGATCCGGGCGATGCCCCGCGTCGCGGTGCACCGAATAGTAGCGTGCGC
>CAMLNY010000005.1 GCA_946481405.1 uncultured Brevundimonas sp.
CCCCCGCCACCCGGACCGCGGGACGGAGATCGCGACCGCCCTCACCCGCGACCGCTACCGCTTCGCCCTGCGCTCGCGCGGCGCCCAGCCGAACGCGGAGACCGACCTCTATGTCGCCGACACTTTGGGCGAACTGGGCCTGTTCCTGCGTCTGGCCGATGTCGTGGTCATGGGCGGATCGTTCGGCTCCTTCCTCGGCCGCGAGCCCTGGGGCGGGCACAATCCGCTGGAGCCGGCCCGTCTCGGCAAGCCCGCCGTCACCGGCCCCGACAACGCCAACTGGCAGGCGGTGACCGCCGATCTGGTCGGCGCGGGCGGTCTCGCCGTCGTTCATTCGCCCGGCGACCTGCCCGGCGTCGTCGCCCCCCTGCTGGGCGATCCCGCCGCCGCCCGCGCCATGGGCGAGCGCGCCCGTCGTGCCGCCGCCGACGTCGGCGCCGGTCTCGACCGCCTCTGGGACGCGCTTCAGCCCCTGTTGCCGCCGGTGCGGCGATGAAGCTCGGCACCCCCCGCTGGTGGTATCAGCGCGACGGCCGTCACGGCCGCGTCGCCCGCACCCTGCTGAAGCCGGCCTCCTGGATCTGGAGCGCCGCCACCGCGCGGCGCATCGCCCGCACCGTGCCGGTCGATGTCGGCGTCCCGGTCGTATCCATAGGCAACCTCACCGTCGGCGGCTCCGGCAAGACCCCGGTCGCCCGTGAGGTCCTGCGCCTGCTGCATCAGTCCGGAATCGACTCCCACGCCCTGTCTCGCGGCTATGGCGGCAAGCTGACCGGCCCCTTGCGCGTCGATCCGACCGTCCACACCGCCGCCGACGTCGGCGACGAGCCGCTGATGCTGTCCGGCGACGCTCCCGCCTGGATCAGCGCCGACCGCGTCGCGGGCGCCCAGGCCGCCGTCTCGGACGGCGCGAAGGCGCTCGTCCTCGACGACGCCCACCAGAACCCGACCCTGAAGAAGACCCTCAGCCTCATCGTCGCGGACGGAGAGACGCGCGGCGACGAATGGCCCTTCGGCGACGGCTCGGTCTTCCCCTCGGGCCCGATGCGGGAGCCGCTCAAGGCCGGTCTCGCCCGGGCCGATGCGGTCGTGGTCCTCCTGCCCGCCGACGCCCCGCCCGCCGATCCCGAACTGCTAGCCGTCTTCGAAGCGCTGCCGGTCTTCATCGCCCGCCTTGAGCCCGACGGGCCGCCGCCTCCGGGGCCACAGGTCGGTTTCGCCGGCATCGCCAAGCCGTGGAAGGTCGAGCGGTCCCTGATCGCCGCCGGCTGCGACCTGATGGACTTCGTCCCCTTCCCCGACCACGCCGACTACCGGCCGACCGACCTCACCTTCCTCGCCGATCGCGCCGCCGTCTTCGACGCGGGTCTGGTCACCACCGAAAAGGACTGGGTCCGCCTGCCTCCCGACTGGCGGACCCGTGTGGTGTCATGGCCCGTCGCCGCCCGGTTTGAGGACGAACCGGGTTTCGCCGCCTTCCTCGATCAGTCGTTGCGGTAGACCACCCCGCCCTTCATCACGAAGGCCATGTGCTCCAGCGCAGTGACGTCGCTCAGGGGATCGCCCTCGACCGCCACGATGTCCGCATTCCGGCCCGGCGCGATCAGCCCGGCCTGATCCGAAATCCGCAGATGTTCAGCCGCCACCACGGTCGCGGCTTGAATAGCTTCCAGCGGCGTCATTCCGGCCCGAACCAGCAGGGCGAACTCCTGGGCGTTGTCGCCGTGGGCCGAGACGCCGCTGTCGGTGCCGAAGGCGATCCGCACCCCGCCCTCATGCGCGCGCCGGGCCATGTCCAGCATCTTCGGGCCCGCCTCCAGAGCCTTGGCCGTCTGCGCCGGGGTGAAGAAGTTCCCCGGGCTCGAGGCGATCCGCGCCACGAAATCCCCGGCCAGCAGGGTCGGCACCAGATAGGTCCCCTCGCGCCGGAACAGCCGGATCGACTCGTCATCCAGATAGGTGCCGTGCTCGATCGAGTCCCCGCCGGCCCTCAGGAAGGCGTTGATCCCGTCGACGCCATGGGCATGAGCCGTGACCTGCCGCCCCATCCGGTGCGCCACCTCGACGATGGCCGCCAGTTCGGCGTCGGTGAACTGCTGGGCCAGACCGGCCGCCGTGTTCGACAGCACCCCGCCTGTGGCCGTGATCTTGATGATGTCGGCTCCCGACCGCACCTGGGTCCGCACCGCCCGCATGCAGTCCTCCGGCCCCGAACAGACGCTTTCCGACGACAGCAGGTGCATAATGTCGTCCCGATAGCCGTTGATGTCCCCGTGGCCTCCGTGGATCGACACGGCCGAGCCGGAGGCGATGACGCGCGGTCCCGGCACGTCGCCGCGTGCGATCCCGTCCCTCAGGGCGAAGACCGCGTCGTTGTCCCCGCCCAGATCCGCCACCGTCGTGAACCCGGCCATCAGGGTCAGCCGCGCATAGCCCGCCCCGATCATGGCGCTGTCCGCCGCATCGCGCGTCACGGCCTGCAGACGGGCGTTCGGGTTCTGCTGCGAGGTCAGGTGCACATGGCTGTCGATCAGGCCCGGCAGCACGAAGGAATCGCGCAGGTCGACCACGTTCGGACCCTCGCCGACGAAGCCGTCGCGGATTTCCGTTATTTGGTTCCCTACGATCACGAGAGTTTTATCTCGCAGCACAACGCCGCTCTCCGGGTCCGCCAGAAGCCGGCCCGCCTGAACGAACGTCGTTTCCCCGTTCGCGGGAAAAGCCTGTGATGCCGGGCCCTGCTGCGCCTGCGAAGGCGTGGCGAGCGCCAGAACGGCGGCGGCGGCCAGTGCGACGAACTTCATAAACCTCTCCCTGATACGTTGGCGTCACCATAACCGTCAGCGCTTTTCGGCCAAGGCTCCGGTTGAACCTGACTACGTCTTTGTGAAACAAGCCATCACTTCGGCACATAACCGCTACGAAGGGCGTCGCATGCGGCTATCGAGACGGGGCATGATTCTGGGTGGTTCGGCGATGCTCGCCGGCTGCGCAACCGCACCTGCCGCTGTCGAGACGCCGATCGTGCTGGCCGCCGCGCCGCCGCCCCCGCCCCTGCCGCGCATTCCCCAGATCGCGCCGCCGCCGCTCGATCCGCGCCGTCTGGTCCGTCCGGAGCTGATGAGCCGCGCCATGGCCGCCCTGGACGTCCACAGCCACCGCATCACCCTGCGCGACCGCATGTATGTGGTCGACTTCCAGAAATTCTCGGGCGACGCCCGCCTGTTCGAGGTCGACCTGATCGGCGGCCGCGTCACGGCCTTCCGCACTTGCCACGGCCGCGGCTCGGACCCGGAACACTCCGGCTTCGCCCGCCGGTTCTCGAACACCCCGGAAAGCTACATGTCCTCGGTCGGCGCCTACGCTACGGCGGGCGCGAACTGGGGCGCGCAGCAGGGCCCGAACGTCCTGCTCGACGGTCTGGAATATTCGAACAACATGGCCCGCGACCGCGCCATCATCGTTCACGGCGCCGACTATGCCGATCCGGACTTCCTGGCCCGCGAAGGCAAGCTGGGCCGCAGCTACGGCTGCTTCTCGACCGCCCACACCGACCTGCCGATGCTGCGCGAGCGCATGGGCGAGGGCCGCCTGCTGTTCGCCTACGCCTGATTTCGGCGTGCGAGGATGATGTCGCTCCCGCTCGCTTTGACCTTGGCGACCGTTCAGTCGAGCGCCGTCATCACCGTGCAGCCCAGTGACCCGGAAGAACGGGCCGCCCTGCTGCGTGAAACGGGGCCGGCGGAACACGGCGACTGGCGCCCCATGTCGACCCAGCCCCGCTTCAGGATGGCGTGGGATGCAGGCAATGTGGAGCGTGACGGCGTCTTTCGAACCGTCCATGCCGCCCGCGCGGGCGGCATGGACGAGGTCCCGGGCTCCTACCTCGTCACAAGGTTGCGTATCGACTGCGAGACCCGACAGGCGAAGCCTCTCTGGCCCGCGCTTCTCGCGTCATCAGGCGCCAACATCTTCGGCCAGAGCGTGAGTGAGGAATTCGCACTCTATGGCCCTGAGTCCGGGGCAGCCCGCATCGCGGCGGTGGCCTGCGACGGGGAGCCTCTGACCGGCGAAAGTTTCCCGACCGATGAGGCCTTCGCCGCCCGGGTCGCAGCGGCGCCGGAGACGGACTGAACTATTCCCGGTCCAGCGCCCGCCAGCCGATGTCGCTGCGATTGAAGCCGCCCGGCCAGTCGATCTTCCGAACCGCCGCATAGGCCCGCTCGCGCGCCTCGGCGATGTCGTCGCCTTCCGCACAGACGCTCAGCACCCGACCGCCCGAAGCGACCAGGGCGCCGTCTTCGCGGCGCGTCGTCCCGGCGTGAAAGACCTGCACATGCGGGCCGAAGGCCTGATCGGCGCCACGGATGATCGATCCCGTCAGCGGGCTGTCGGGATAGCCCTTGGCCGCCATGACCACGCAGATCACCGTCTGCGGCTTGAACTCCGGCTCCGGCAGGCGCGAGACGTCCCCGCGCGCGCAGGCCAGCAGATAGGGCACGATATCCCCGGCCATCCGCATCATCAGAACCTGGCATTCCGGGTCCCCGAAGCGGGCGTTGAACTCCACCACCTTGGGCCCGTCCGCGGTCGCCATCAGCCCGGCGTAGAGCACGCCCTTGTAAGGCGCGCCCTCGGCCGCCATGGCCTTCAGGGTCGGCTGGACGATGCGGCGGTCGGCCTGCAGCACCAGCTCCTGATCGAACACCGGCGCGGGCGAATAGGCGCCCATTCCGCCCGTGTTGGGGCCCAGATCGCCGTCGAAGGCGCGCTTGTGGTCCTGCGCCCCGCCGAACAGGACGGCGCGCTTGCCGTCGCACAGGGCGAACAGGGAGCCCTCCTCGCCCTCCATGAACTCTTCGATGACGACGCGCGACCCGGCCGAGCCGAACCGGCCGCCCAGCATCCGCTCGATCTCGGCCTCGGCGTCTCGGCGGTCGGGGCTGATCGCCACGCCCTTGCCGGCCGCCAGACCGTCGGCCTTGATCACATAGGGCGGCTTGAAGACCTGCAGCGCCGCCTTGGCGTCCTTCACCCGGTCATAGACGCCGTAGTGGGCCGTCGGAATCTCGTGTCGTTCCAGAAACGCCTTGGAGAAGGCCTTGGACGTCTCCAGTTGCGCCGCCTTGGCGCTGGGACCGAAACAGGGGATGCCCGCGGCATTCAGCTGGTCCGCCAGACCCGCCGCCAGGGCGACTTCCGGCCCTACGACGACCAGTCCGACCTTCAGCTCGCGCGCCAGCCGGGCCAGACCCTCGGCGTCGTCGGCCGCGACCTCGGGCACGCATTCGGCGACCTTCGCGATGCCCGGATTTCCCGGCGCGCAGAACAGGCGGTCGCACAGCGGCGATTGCCGCATTTTCCAGGCCAGGGCGTGCTCGCGCCCTCCCGATCCGACCAGCAGGATGTCCATGGGCGCGGAATGACCGCCACGGCCCCGCCGGTCAAGCCACACGGGCCTAGAAGGCGGCGGAAATCACATAGACGAGCGCCCCGAGCATCACGATCAGGCCGACGATGACCCACGGCCCCAGCGGCGCGCCATGGCTGCGCCGCGACAGCTCGCGCTCGTTCGGGTCTTCCTCGTCGCGCGGCGGGATGTCGTTCAGGTCGCTCATCCGGTCGATATAGAGCCAACGCGACGGTTTCCGCACCCCCGGCGCGTCGCTAAAGTCACGCCATGACCGACGACTACGTCTTCGCTGGCCCGGCCGACCCCGAACCGGCCACGCCGCGCGACAACAACCCGCCCCTGTCGATCTCGGAACTGTCCTTCGCCCTCAAGCGCACGCTGGAGGACCGGTTCGGCCATGTCCGGCTGCGGGGCGAGGTGTCCAAGGTCAACCGCCACGCCTCGGGCCACATCTATCTGACGCTAAAGGATGACAAGTCGGCCATCGACGGGGTGGTCTGGAAGGGCTCGGTGCGCGGCCTCGGCGTCCAGCCGGAGACGGGCCTCGAAGTCATCGTCACCGGCAAGATCACCTCCTATCCGGCGCGGTCCTCGTACCAGATCGTGATCGAATCGATGGAGGCGGCCGGCGCCGGCGCCCTGCTCGCCCAGCTTGAGCGGCTGAAGACCAAACTCAGCGCCGAGGGTCTGTTCGAGGTCGCTCGCAAGAAGGCGATCCCCCTCTATCCGCGCACCATCGGCGTCATCACCAGCCCGACCGGGGCGGTCATCCGCGACATCCTGCACCGGATCGCCGAACGCTGGCCCTGCCGTGTCATCGTCTGGCCCGTGGTCGTCCAGGGCGACGCCGCCTGCGGCCAGCTCTCGAACGCCATCCGCGGCTTCGACGCGATGCGCCCCGACGGTCCCATTTCCCGGCCCGACCTGCTGATCGTCGCGCGCGGCGGCGGCTCGGTCGAGGACCTGTGGTGCTTCAACGACGAGGGTCTGGCCCGCACGGTGGCGGCAGCCTCCATCCCGATCATCTCGGCCGTGGGGCACGAGACCGACACCACCCTGATCGACTTCGTCTCGGACCGGCGCGCCCCCACCCCGACGGGCGCCGCCGAACTGGCCACCCCGGTGCTGGCGGACCTGCGCGCCTACGTCGCCGATCTGGAGCGGCGTCTGGACCGGGCCGGCGCCCGTCTGCTGGAGGATCGTCGCGTCCGCCTCCGCTCCGTCGCGCGCGGCCTGCCCGCCCGGCCGGAGGAACTGGTCGCCCTGGCCCAGCAGCGGCTCGACCATGCCTCCAGCCGTCTGGCCTCGGGCCTGAACCGCAACACCGAACTGCATCACCGCCGTCTGGTCACCGCCGCCGGTCGCTTCTCCCCGGCGCTGCTGGACCGCGCCCTCGAACAGCGCGCTGCCCGGCTGGAGGGCCAGTCGGCCCGCCTCGGCGCGGCCCTCGGCGCCAACGCCGCCGTCCATGAGCGTCGTCTGCTGCGCATCGCAGGCCGCCTGACGCTGGACCCGATCCACCGTCGCCTCGACCAGCGCGCCTCGCGCCTCGACAGTGTCGCGGCCCGTCTCGTCCGTCCGGTTCCCCAATCGCTCGAACGCGCCGAGGCCCGCCTGGCCGCCCTTGCCCGCGCGCTCGCCACCCTCGACCCAAAGCGGCCCAAGCCCGGCTTCGCCCGCATCGACGACGAGACCGGCCGCATGATCGCCTCCGCCGCCGACCTTTCGCCCGGCCAGCCCGTGACCCTCGTCTTCCCCGACGGCTCCAAGGGCGCGCGGATCGAAGGCGAGGCGCCGATGCGGCCCAAGGCCGTCGCGAAACCGAAGGCGACGCCATCGCGACAGGGTGACCTGTTCTAACCCTCTCCTCTGGGAGAGGGTGGCCTCGACTGCTATCCTCCGCCCATGACCTCCGCCCCCTCCCCCGCGACCCTCCACTACGGCGACGGCGAGTTCGCCGTGCTCAAGCCCGGCCCCTTCGTCCTGTGCGCCGTCTCCGGCAAGCCGATCCCGCTGGAGATCCTGCGCTACTGGTCCGTCGAACTGCAGGAGCCCTATTTCGGCCCGACCGAGGCTCTGTCGCGGATGGTCGATCAGTGACGCCTTCGCGGCGCGGCCTGATCCTCGGCGCCGGCGCCGCGACCCTTTCCGGTCCGGCCTTCGCACAATCCGCCGACGGCCTCGCCCTCAGCGGCCGCATGGTTCAGGGCGGGTTCGTCTTCGGCCGCACCTGGCCGCGCGCCATCGTCTTCGTCAACGGCGAGGCCCTGACCACGGCGTCGGGCTCGGGTCTGTTCGTCGTCGGCTTCGATCGCGACGCCCCGCCCTATGTCGACATCGAGGTCCGCGACCGCGCCGCCGTCGCCCGCCGCACCCTGTCGATCGCGCCCGGGACCTTTCCCTCGACCCGCATCAACGGCCTGCCCCGGTCCACGGTGGAGCCGTCCGATCCCGCCCTCCTCTCCCGAATCCAGCAGGAGATCGCGCTCAAGACCGAGGGGTTCGCCAGCCGCGCCGACGCCGACGACTTCCGCAGCGGCTTCGTATGGCCGCTGGAGACCTACCGGGTGACCAGCCGTTGGGGCTCCCAGCGGGTGTTGAACGGAACGCCCGCACGGCCTCACTACGGCATCGACCTCGCCGCGGCCGCCGGCTCGCCCATCCGCGCCCCGGCCGACGGCGTCGTCACCCTCGCCCGGCCGGGCATGCATTTCGAGGGCGGCCTGACACTGATCGACCACGGCCAGGGCCTGATCACCGCCTATCTGCACCAGTCCCGGATCGACGTCCTTCCGACCCAGCGAATCAGGCGCGGCGACGTCATCGGACGCGTCGGAATGACGGGCCGCGCCACCGGTCCGCACCTGTGCTGGCGGATGAAATGGCGCGACCGGAACTGTGATCCGTCCTTGATGGTGGGCCAATCCGCACCGGAAACCGGTTACTCGAACGGCTAAGCTTTTGTTGTCCGTAGACCTTTGGGGCCTTTGGCCCTAGGTTCACCGATCAGACCGCCGTGGGGGCGGCGTCGGCCTTTCACTCAATGTCTGCCCTTCAATCGCTCAACATCCTGCTGGTCGACGACAACCAGCACATGAGAGCCATCACTTCCGCCATTCTTCAGTCGGCCGGGATCCGCAACATCCGCGAGGTGTCGGACGGCGCGATGGCGCTCGACTGCCTGCGCGATCACCCGATCGATCTGGCGATCGTGGACTTCAACATGTTCCCGCTGGACGGGGTCGAGTTCACCCGTCTGGTCAGAAACAGCCCCGACAGCGCCAACCCCTACCTGCCCATCATCATGATGACCGGCCATTCGGAGAAGCACCGGGTGGTCGAGGCGCGCGACGCCGGGGTGACGGAGTTCGTGGTCAAGCCGATCACCGCCAAGGCTGTCTTCGACCGCATCCAGGCCGTTATCCTGCGCCCGAGGCCCTTCGTGAAGACCGAGGGCTATTTCGGCCCGGACCGTCGTCGCACGTCCGCAGCCGCGAACTACAAGGGCCCGAAGCGGCGATCGACCGATCAGACCGACGACGGCTCGGGCTCCAGCGCCGCATAGACCTTGTCGGGCCACCGCTTGTGGACCCAGAACCAGTCGACCGGCGCTGGCGCTGTCGGCCGATACGCTCGATCCCGTCGTTCTGTCGGCGTTCCGCCAGACCGGCCCTGGCGCGGCGTTCACCGGCTGGCCGAAAAACTGCACCTCGGGCCCTTCCGAGAATTTCTGGTCGTTCATCAGGGCCACCGACTCGCCCCGCCCCATGCCCGCCAGCAGTTCGCGCGCCCCGTCCCCGCCCTTGGGCGCGAACAGTTTGACGCCGTACCGGGCCCGCGCCGCCCGGATCTGGGCATCGACATAGGGGTTGTTGGCCGCACGATAGGTGACCTGGACCGGAATGCCGCTGTCGACCAGGACCGCCGCCATGGTCTCGATATTGGCCATGTGGCCGGACACGAAGACCACAGGCTTCCCCGACGCCCGGATGGCCTCCAGCCGCTCGGCCCCGACGATGTCGATCCGCCCGGACGCCGGGGTCAGCCGGTCCATGACCGCCGTCTCGGCGAAGGTGCGGCCCGTCTGCTCCCACTGCTCCAGCGCCAGCTTGCGACGGTCCTCGACGCTCATGTCGGGGAAGGCGATCCGCAGGTTGCGCATCACCGTCTTCTGCGTCCCCGTCAGCGGCCCCAACGTCTTCAGCACCCGACCGCCGAAGTTAGACGCCGTCTCCAGCCCGATCAGCCGCATCAGGCCGATGAAGCCGGCGAACGCCGCCGCCTCCACCCGCCAGATAAGGTCCTGACGCAGGCTTACGCGATGGTCGTCACCAGGCAATCGTAAGCCCGCCGTCCACCACCAAGGTCTGGCCGTTCACATAGGACCCGGCCTTCGAGCACAGATAGACGGCCGTGCCGGCGATCTCGTCCGGCTGGCCGATGCGCTTCATCGGGTTCGGCTCGACCGTCACCTTCAGCACTTCCTCGTTCTCCCACAGATAGCGGGCGAAATCGGTCTGGATCAGGCCCGGCGCGATGCAGTTGACCCGCACGTTCGACGGCCCCCACTCCACGGCGAGGTTCCGCGCCAGCTGCATATCCGCGGCCTTCGACACATTGTAGGCGCCGATCAGGGCGTTGCCGCGCAGACCGCCGATCGACGAGATAATCACGATCGCCCCGTCCTTCCGCGCCAGCATCTGCGGCGCGACCATCTGGGTCAGCCAGTGGTTGGCCAGAACATTGTTGTGGAAGATCTTCTCGAACTGCTCGTCGGCGATCCCCGCCATCGGCCCGGCATAGGGATTGGACGCCGCATTGCAGACCAGGATGTCGATCTGGCCCCATTTGGCGTTGGTCTCGTCGACCAGCCGCTGCAGGTCTTCCTTCGAGGCGATATTGGCGGGAATGGCCATGGCGCGGTCGTCGCCGTACTTGCCGTTGATCTCGTTGGCGACCTCTTCGCAGGGCCCGGCCTTGCGCGACGAGATGACGACCTTCGCCCCGTGCTCGGCCATCCGTTCGGCGATCGCCTTGCCGATCCCCTTGGACGAGCCGGTGATGACGGCGACCTTGCCGGTCAGATCGAACAATTCCATGCGTATCCCCTGATTTCGGCGTGGTTTCGCGAACCACGCCCTAGCTGTTTCGCCCTGATACCCCGATACTCGGTCGATTCCATCCGGGAAGACGGACATAGCCGTTCCCATGCGTGCACTGACCAACGGTTTTCTGTTCTTCGGCTACGTCTTCCTGGCGATGACGGTCGGCGCCTTCCTGTGGCGCGCGGGTCTCGGCGTCGGGCCGGGCGCGGCCGCGACCTTCGGCGTCCTGGGCGTGCTCGGCGCCGCCCACGCCATCCTGACCGGCATCGGCGAACGCAAGGCCCTGCGCGCCGAGATCGGCCAGGTCCGGGAGGCGCACCGCCTTCTGGCCGACGCCATGGAGCAGACCCAGACCGCACTGGGCGACCTCGCCTCCGCCATCGAGGCCGGCGCCCTGTCGCGCACTGAAGAACTGACCGGCGAGGTCCGCATGCTGGAGGACCTGATCCAGCAGATGAGCCTGTCGATCGACGAGCGACTGAAGGTCGCGCCCATGGTCGCCCCCGACAGCGCCGAGGCCCGTCGCCACCAGCAGTCCAATCTGCTGCTGAAGACCGTCCACTACGCCCTGTCGGAGAACCGCGTCGACCTCTACCTCCAGCCGGTCGTCACCCTGCCCCAGCGCCGGACCGTCTTCTACGAGAGCTTCACCCGCCTGCGCGACGAGACCGACCGGGTCATGATGCCGGCCGAATACCTGTCGATCGCCGAAGGCGAGGGTCTGGTCCCCGCAATCGACAACCTGCTCCTCTTCCGCTGCGCCCAGATCGTGCGGCGTCTGGCGCGTCAGGACCGCAAGGTCGGGGTCTTCTGCAACGTCGCTCTGTCCTCGCTCGGCGATGAGACCTTCTTCCCGCAGTTCCTGGAGTTCCTCTCGGAGAACCGCGACCTGAACCAGGCCCTGATCTTCGAACTGGGTCAGGCGACCTTCGACGCGCGAGGAGCGGTCGAGGCGCGCAACATGGCCAAGCTGGCCGACCTCGGCTTCCGCTTCTCGCTCGACAAGGTCCAGACGCTGGATCTGGACTTCAACGACCTTCAGCGGTCGGACGTGAAGTTCATCAAGGTCGCCGCCGACCTGCTGATCGAACAGCTGCTGGATCTGGACGGCGGCTCGCCGATCCCGCGCCTGCGCGACATTCCGTCCGCCGCCTTCGCCCAGCTGACGCGC
>CAMLNY010000006.1 GCA_946481405.1 uncultured Brevundimonas sp.
GTCTCCGTCTTCGCCCGCCGGGGCTCGGACCCGGCTCGAAAAGCGAAAGGGGGGCGGTCTAGTCTCCCGTACGCCCTCTGTCCAATTTTCAGCAGGTCAAAAGCTCGGGCCGCGTCATCGCCTCATAGCGCTCGCCCTGCAGGGCGTAGCGGACGGCGACGGACCGGTCGCCGGAATAGCGGACGCTGAAGCTGCGGCCCTTCATGTCCGGCGTCAGCTCGCCCTCCATCTCCTCCCCGGCGTCGCCGCGCGCGCCGTCCGAGGAATAGGCGACCGGAATGCCGTCGGCGCGCAGGACCGGCCTCTCGGGCGTCAGCTCGACGACGTCGGACCATGAGCAGCTGTAGCCCTGCCACGTCCCCCCGGCCTCGGTGACCACGGCGGGCGCCGGCGTCAGGTCGGTGCGCACCGACCACTGCGGCGGCGAGCCGAAGGTCCCGCCGACGACCAGATTGGGCCAGGCCCCGGTACGGCTGAAGCCGGTCCCGCTTCGGGTCAGATAGTGGACGGCCAGCGCCCCGGCCGAGACATGGCCGTCGCCGCCCTGGCCTTCCGAGATCAGGGCGTAGCGGTCGCTGCCGAGAGGAACCAGCTCGCCGCGCGAATAGGTGACCGGCTCTTCGTCGGCCTTCGCGTCCGGCGCGCGCCAGAGCACGGGCGGGGCCGAGCCCCAGGCCGCCTGAAACGCCGCCGCATCCGTCGCCGCCGACGCCGGAGCTCCGGCCGCGGGCGGGGCGATCGCCGGAGCGACCGATGGCGTCGCCGTCTCCCCGGCCCCGTCGCACCCTCCCAGACCGGTCAGGCTGCAGGAGAAGAGAAGGCCGGCGAGACGGATGGGAGGCATGGCTCTACGCGGGCTGGGTGGTGGATGAAGGTGGACCGTTCGACCGGTCGACGGCGGCCACCACCTCCGCGGCGGTCACCGAGCGCATCGGCCGGATCGACAATCCCGCCGCATTCAACACCCGGGCCGTCCAGCTGTTGCACAGATAGCCGATCCAGAAATGCTCCCGGCTGGCGAAGAAGTAGGCGCCGTCGCCGTCCCGCGCCGTCGAGACGCGCGGTTGGCCCTCTACGAGGGACAGGGAGTCCTCGACCCGATCGCGCAGACCCGCGAACGCTTCCGGTGACAGGGTCAGGGTGCGGCGACGCTCGGCCGGGAACCGCGTCGAGGGATCGCCTGTCTCAGGGTCCAGCATGACGACCGAAGCGTTGCCGGGTTTGAAGAAGGCGCGCAGGCCGTCAGGAATACGGTCTTCCATGGGCGACTGGTCGACAAAGAATTTGGCGTCGCCCCAGCCGATCAGGATCCAGTCGCCCGGCCCCACAGTGCGCGACGCCTCGGCCAGAGGTCCGCCCCCGGCCTCCAGCGCCGCACGGGGCACGGCGATGTCGGTGTGGAAACCGTTGTTGAGCAGATGGACGGGAACGACTGCGCTTCGGGCCTCCGGGTACGACTCTCCTGGGCGGGTCCAAGTCCACAGGGCGGCCACCAGTCCCAGAAGACCCGCCAGCAGGAACGCCCCCACGGTCCGCATCAGTCGGCGCCGCCGACCGGGCTGCGGGGCGGCAGGCTCCATTCACCACGCCAGTCGTAGCTCAGGGTCACGCAGTGCCGGAACGTCCCGTCGGACCAACGCCCGGCGCCGTGCATGACGATCGGCCGTCCGGCCCGCACGCGACCGAGAACGAGGAATGTCTCCTCCGCCCCCGGGCAGACAGCACGCGACAGGCCGCGCCCGTCGCCTTCGTGCGGGATGGAATAGACGGTGCTCTCGGTCGCGCCCTCGGGCAGGACGCTCCGCGCCTGATCCGGGCCGCCCCGCACGATGGTGGCCGATCCGCGCGCCGTGGTGGAGATGATCCGCCGCACGCTGACCGCGCCGAACCAGCCGCGTTCGACCTCCAGGGTAATGCCGCGCGTCAGGGCGCGCGTGACCCGGTCCGACGGGTTGAAGGCGAGAAAGCGCACGTCCGCGAAGGCCGGGGTGGCGACGGCGAGAACGGCGACGGCGGCGAGCATACGGTGAAGCATGGTCTCACTTCATACCCCGACTTGCGGCGGAAGGGAGGCGTCGCGCCCAAACGAACAGGGGGCGGCCTTGCGACCGCCCCCAATCCATCGCGTCCAAGCGGCGAGCGACCGCGTCGCAAGCGGTGGCGCGCTTACAGCGAACGCTTCACTTCCTCGACGGTGAAGCACTCGATGTAATCGCCGACCTTGATGTCCTGGAAGCCCTGGAAGTGCATGCCGCACTCCTGGCCCGACGGGACCTCGTTGACCTCGTCCTTGAAGCGCTTGAGCGTCGTGAGGGTGCCCAGTTCCAGAACCACGACGTCGTCGCGGATGATCCGGACCTTGGCGCCCTTGCGGACCACGCCTTCCGACACCCGGCAGCCGGCGATCTTGCCAGTCTTGGAGATGTCGAAGACCTGAAGCACCGCCGCGTTGCCCAGGAAGGTTTCCCGTTGCAGCGGCGCCAGCATGCCCGAGAGCACGCCCTTCATGTCGTCCAGCAGGTCGTAGATGATCGAGTAGTAGCGGATCTCCACGCCCTCGCGGTCGGCCAGATCGCGGGCCTGTTTCGACGCACGGACATTGAAGCCGAGGATCGGCGCCCCGGCCGACTTGGCGAGGGTGACATCCGACTCGGTGATGCCGCCAGCGCCGGAATAGACGACCCGCGCGCGGACCTCGTCGTTGCCCATCTTCTCGAGCGAGCCCTGGATGGCCTCGCCCGAACCCTGGACGTCCGACTTGATGACGACCGGCAGCTCCGAGATCTTCTTGGAGCCCAGCTTGGACATCATGTCGGCCAGCGAGACCTGGTTGATGCCGCCGGTGGCCTTCTCGCGCTTCACGCGGGCGCGGTACTCGGTCAGCTCGCGGGCGCGGGCTTCCGATTCCACGACGGCCAGCGGTTCGCCGGGCGACGGCGCTTCGTCCAGACCCAGAATCTCGACCGGAACCGACGGACCGGCTTCGGTCAGCTGTTCGTTGCGCTCGTTCAGCAGGGCGCGGACCTTGCCCCAGGCGGAGCCGGCCACGACGATGTCGCCGCGCTTCAGCGTGCCGCGCTTGACCAGAACGGTCGCGACCGGGCCGCGGCCCTTGTCCAGCTTGGCCTCGATGACCACGCCTTCGGCCGAGCGATCCGGATCGGCTTTCAGGTCCATGACCTCGGCCTGCAGCAGGATGGCGTCGATCAGGCCGTCCAGATTGGTGCGGGTCTTGGCCGAGACCTCGACGATCTGGGTGTCGCCGCCCAGGGCTTCCGAGATGACCTCGTACTGCAGCAGTTCGTTGACGACGCGCTGCGGATCGGCCTCCGGTTTGTCGACCTTGTTGACCGCCACGATGATCGGGGCGCCCGCCGCTTTGGCGTGCGAGATCGACTCGATCGTCTGGGGCATGACGCCGTCGTCGGCCGCGACCACCAGCACCACGATGTCGGTGACGTTGGCGCCGCGCGTCCGCATGGCGCTGAAGGCTGCGTGACCCGGGGTGTCGAGGAAGGTGACCGCATGGCCGTCCTTCGTCCGCACCTGATAGGCGCCGATGTGCTGGGTGATGCCGCCGGCCTCGCCCGCGGCCACGTCGGTGGTGCGGAGCGCATCGAGCAGCGACGTCTTGCCGTGGTCGACGTGGCCCATGATGGCCACGACCGGGGCGCGCGGCGTGGTCGCGTCGTCGTCGACGGCCTCCGACAGGAACCCTTCCTCAACGTCCGATTCGGAGACCCGCTTGACGGTCATGCCGTATTCGTCGGCGACCAGTTCGGCCGTGTCGGAATCGATCACGTCGTTGATCTTCATCATCATGCCCTGACGCATCAGGAACTTGATGATGTCGACGCCGCGCACGGCCATCCGGTTGGCCAGTTCGCCGACGGTGATGGTGTCGGGGATGACCACTTCACGCGGACGGTTCGGCGCATCCGTCGACCCGCCTTTACGTTTCTCCTTCTCGCGTTCGCGGGCCCGGCGGACCGAGGCCAGCGAACGCATCCGCTCGGCCGTATCGCCGTCGCCGGCCACGGACTGGATGGTCAGACGACCTTCGCGGCGCTTGGGCTCGCCGCGCGTGCGGCTGACGGCCTTGCCTGCGTTGGCGTCGGAGAACCGCTTGTCGCGATCGTCCTCGCGCGGGGCGGGACGGCCGAAGCCTGTGCCCGGCGCGCGGCTGGGACGGGCGACCTCGGCCTGGGCCGGGGGCTGGTTCGGGGTCGGACGACCGCCGGGACCGGTGCGCGGTCCGCCCGGACGGGCGGCGCCGGGGGCCGGACGCGGGGTCAGGGCCGAATAGCGGACGGGCTCGGCCGGACGCGAAGGCGCGCCGCCGCGTTCGCCCCGCTCGCCGCCAGAACGGGGCGAGGTCGGACGGTCCGAATAGGATTTCTCACCGCCGCCCATGGCTTCTTCACGGGCCGACCGGGCGCCGAAGGCGGGACGGTCAATGGGGGCGCGTTGCGGATTGCCGGGCTTGGGCGCGCGCTGGCCGAAATTGACCACCGGGCGGGCCGGCGGGGCCGGGCGCGCCGGGGCAGGGGCAGCCGGAGCCGGGGTCGGTTCGGACGCAGTGGCGGACGCAGCCGGGGTCGGGGCGGCCGGGCGCGGCGCGGGTTTGGCCGGAGCCGGAGCGGCGGCGGCCAGTTTGGCGGCTTCGGCGCGGGCGGCCTCGGCGGCGGCGCGGGCGGCGGCGGCCTCGGCCTGTGCGGCGCTGGCGGCCTGGGCGGCCGCGGCGGCCTGATCGCGCGCGGCGGCGTCTCGGCGCGCCTGTTCGGCGGCGGCGGCGGCGGCGCGTTCGGCCTGGGCCTGGGTCGCCGTCTCGATGGCGCGGCGACGGGCTTCCTGTTCCTCGTTGGACAGGCGGCCGCCAGCGGGCTGCGAGATCTGCGGACGCGGCGCGGAGGCTTGCGGGGCCGGGGCGTCAGGGCGCGGACGCGCGACGTCGAAGCCCTGCGGACGCTGGTGACCCCCACCGGCCGGCGCTCCCGGACGACGCTTGGTCTCGACGACCACCGTTTTGGTGCGGCCATGGCTGAAGCTCTGGCGCACGGTGCCGGTCGAAACCGATCCCGTGGCGCGCGGCTTCAGGCTCAGCGGCGCGCGCGGTCCCGTCGTGGACGGGGTTCCGGTCGGTCCGCCAGCGTTCTGGCCGTCGTTGGTCTTGTCGTTTTCGTCGCTCATCCGGTCGCTTTACTCGTGGGCGGAAAAGTCCGCCGGTCGTCTCAAAATCGTCTCTTCAACGCAAAAAGCCGTGCGAAACCCGCCCCTTGAAAGGAACGAATCCAGCCCGTTCAGTCTACGTCTCCTGGGTCTTCGTCTGACCCGCTCCCGCCGCTGGACCCTCGTCGAAGGTCCCACTCCGGGGGTCGGAGCGGTCGAAATCCCGCCAATCGCGAGGCCTCTTGGCCCCAGCGATCCGCCCGCCCTCCGGCAAGCAGGACGGCGTGTATCGCATTTTCCAGCCCGAGGGCCAAACTCAAATCATCCGCGCTGAAGGCGCCGCAGACCTGCGTCGTCTGGTGTCGCGTCAGGGACAGCAGTTTCCCGCGTCCGTCGGCGGCCCCGTCCGAGGCCTCGATCAGCCATGCGGCCTTCCCCGAGCGGATCGCCGCAGCGGATTTCTCGAAGCCGGAGATAATCACGCCTTCGCGTCGGGCAAGACCCAGCTGCTCCAGACAGCGCCGGGCCAGCAGGGTTTCGACCGTGTCAGCGAGGTCCGCCGCCGGCTTCAGCGGCGCCTTGGCCGAGCGCGAGAACAGGTTCTTCCTGACCGCCATGTCGACGGAGGTGCGGGACGCCTCCACCCACATGCCGCGACCGGGCAGTTTCCTGCCCAGGTCGGGAGCGACCGCGCCGTCCGGGCCGGCGACGAAACGGATCAGACGAGATTCGTCGAGAGCCTGGTGGGTGACCAGGTCCCGGCGCTCCCTATCGATCGTCGCGTCGCGAAGGCTCATGGACGACGTACCGCATCACGCGTCGCGGGTTGGCTCGAGGTCGTCTTCGACCCCGGCGTCATCCACGATAGCTTCACCCTCGTCGCCCTCGGGAGCGGCGTCGAACACGGCCTCGGGGTCGTATTCGCCCTCGGCGTACTCTTCCTCGTATTCCGGCTCGGGCTGCGGCAGTTCCGAAGCGTCGATCCAGCCGGCGGCCACGCGGGCCTGAAGGATCAGCAGCTCGGCCTCTTCCTGGGCCAGATTGAAGCTTTCCAGCACGCCGGCGACCTTGGTCCGCTCGCCGTTGCGCATTTCGTAGCCGCCGCGGATTTCGTCGGTGGCCAGGTCGGCCAGATCCTCGACCGTCTTCACGCCGCCTTCGCCCAGGGCGACGGCGATCGGCAGGGTCACGCCCGGAACGTCCAGAACACCGTCCTCGACGCCCAGCTCGACGCGACGGGCGTCCAGAATGGCGGCCTGCTTCTCGAGATAGTCGCGGGCGCGTGCCTGCAGCTCCTCGGCGGTCTCCTCGTCGAAGCCCTCGATCTCGGCGACTTCGTAGGATTCCACGAAGGCCAGGTCCTCGATGGTGGCGAAGCCTTCGGTGACCAGGAGCTGGGCGATGACCTCGTCCACGTCCAGGGCTTCCTGGAACAGGGCGGTGCGTTCGGTGAATTCCTTCTGGCGGCGCTCAGAGTCCTGGCTCTCGGTGATGATGTCGATCTGCCAGCCGGTCAGTTGCGACGCGAGGCGCACGTTCTGGCCTCGACGGCCGATGGCCAACGACAGCTGTTCGTCGGGCACGACCACTTCCACGCGGTCGGCTTCTTCGTCGAGCACGACCTTGGACACTTCGGCCGGAGCAAGCGCGTTGACGATGAAGGTCGGCTCATCCGGGTTCCACTGGATGATGTCGATCTTCTCGCCCTGCAGCTCGGCCACGACCGCCTGGACGCGCGAGCCGCGCATGCCGACGCAGGCGCCGACCGGATCGATCGAGCTGTCGTTCGAGAGGACGGCCATCTTGGCGCGCGAACCGGCGTCGCGGGCGGCGGCGCGAATCTCGATCACGCCGTCGTAGACTTCCGGCACTTCCTGGGCGAACAGCTTGGCCATAAAGCCCGGGTGGGCGCGGCTCAGCATGATCTGCGGACCCTTGGCCTCGGGACGGACGTCGTAGATGTAGGTGCGGATCCGGTCGCCGATGTTGAACACCTCGCGCGGGATCGACTGGTCGCGGCGCATGATGCCCTCGCCCCGGCCCAGATCGACGATGGTGTTGCCGTATTCGACGCGCTTGACGGTGCCGTTGACGATCTCGCCGACGCGGTCCTTGAACTCTTCGTACTGGTTGGCGCGCTCGGCCTCGCGGACCTTTCCGGTGATGACCTGACGGGCCATCTGGGTCTGGACGCGGCCGAACTCGAACGGCGGCAGCTCCTCGACATATTCCTTGCCGACCACGGCTTCCGGATCCCGCTTCGACGCGTCGTTCAGACGGACCATGGCGGAGTCGTTGAACTCTTCCAGCTCGTCTTCCGGCATCCAGTCGTCCTCGACGATGGTGACGTGCCGGGTCAGGCTCAGTTCGCCGGTCCTGGGATCGATCCTGGCGCGGATGTCGTGATGCGCGCCGTAACGCGACTTCGCGCCCTTCTGGATGGCTTCTTCCAGGGCCTCGATCACGATCTCGCGGTCGATGTTCTTTTCCTGGGCGACCGCATTGGCGATCTGGAGCAGTTCCAGGCGATTGGCGGAAATACCGGTCACGGCCATCAGGCGTCGTCCTCAGTCTTGGTGGTCTTGTTGGTGTTGCGGTCTTCGGGAGCGCTTGTCGGCAGCTCGTCGTCTTCGGGTTCGCCCCGCGCGGCGCGAATCGCGGCCCCGCGCTTCAGCAGGGCGTCATTCATGACCAGCTTGGCGTCGACCAGCCAGTCGAAGGGGATCAGGGCAGTGTCGTCTTCGCCGTCCAGATCGATGGCGATGTTGTCGTGCTCGGTGCCGGCCAGGACGCCCTTGAAGCGCTTGCGCCCCTCGATCATCCGGTCCGTCTCCAGACGCGCCTCCAGACCCTCGAACAGGTCGAAGTCCTTCAGCCGGGTCAGGGGCCGGTCGATGCCGGGCGAGGAGACCTCCAGCAGATATTCTCCGGCGATCGGATCGGCGGCGTCCAGCACTTCCGACACCGCGCGGCTCAGGCGCGCGCATTCCTCGACGGCGATGTCGTTGTCCGAGGGACGCTCGGCCATGATCTGCAGCCGGCGACGCAGGGTCCCGCCCATCAGCCGCACGCGCACCACGTCCAGACCGATCGATTCCGCGACGGGATCGATCAGCTCCAGGATCTGGCGGTCTTCGACGGTCTTGGCGCGCACGCGGGCAGGTCTTTTGAAGTGTCGCCGCCCGGAGGTCGGCTTGGGGCAAAAATAAAAGCGGTCGGCCGTCCTGGCCGCCGCTTTGAACGACGCCGTTGGACGCCGGTCTAACGATGTGAGGGGCCATATAGACCCCTCTCGCCGAAAACAAAAGGGCGGACGCGAACGTCCGCCCGTCTTGTCCTAGTGGGCGTGCGCCCGGCGGTGATGGCCGCCGCCCAGCAGGGTCCTGATGAAGTAGAAGACGGCGATGACGATCGCATAGCCCAAAAACAGGGCGAAACGCGTCATCCAGAAGCTGAGTTCGGTCAGCGGCGGCAGGGCGAAGGCGCCGCCGTCCAGCATGGGCCGCAACACCTCGACGATCGTATGCACCAGAACCGCGCCGGCCGCGCCCGACCAGAGACCGCGCCACGAGCCGACGAGGAACAGGCCGAACACGGCCGCGATGATCAGGCCGATCACCTGATTGACGCCGTCGAAGCCTGAGTCCGCCAGGGCGAACAGCCCCTGCAGCAGATTGCCCAGCTGGGCGAAGAACTCATCCATCACACCGCTCCGGAGTTATTTCCTGCGGCCCAGCTTGGCCGTCGGCAGGGTTAACGCCGGTCTGCGGGATTCGATGCGACTCTTATCGTCCGGTCGATCCGAAGCCGCCCGCGCCCCGTTCGGTCTCGTCCAGACTGTCGACCTCGGTGACGATCGCCCGGGCGACGGCGGCGATCACCATCTGGGCGATCCGCTCGCCGCGTCGGATGACGAACGGCTCCTGTCCGAGGTTGATCAGGATGACCCCGACCTCGCCGCGGTAGTCGCTGTCGATCGTGCCCGGCGTATTGGGCGCGCTGATGCCGTGCTTGAGCGCCAGACCCGAGCGCGGCCGGATCTGCGCCTCCCATCCGTGGTCCAGAGCGATCTTCAGACCCGTCGGCACCAGCGCCCGCGCGCCCGGCTCCAGAGTGATCGGCGCGTCCTCGGGCACGGCGGCCCGCAAATCCATCCCCGCCGATCCGGCCGTCTCATAGGCCGGCAGGGCCAGACCCTCGGCGTGCGGAAGTCGCTGGATGCGAAGCGTGGTCAAGGCGGGCCTCAGGCTTTGGGGGAGACATGATCGGCGATGCGGTCGGCCAGACGCGCGGCCACCTCGGTCTTCGACAGACGCGGCCAGGCCTCGGCGCCATTCTTCGTGACCAGTAGCACCGTATTGCCGTCCGCCCCGAAGACATCGGCCGAAACGTCGTTGCCGACGATCCAGTCGCAGCCCTTGCGGGACAGTTTCGACCGGGCGTTGGCCTCCAGATCGGTCGTCTCGGCGGCGAAGCCGACCACCAGCTTCGGCCGTTTCGGACCCGGCTTGGCGATGCCCGCCAGAATGTCGGGGTTCTCGATCAGGGCCAGGGTCGGCGGACCTCCGGGCGCCTTCTTGATCTTGCCGCCCGCGACCGTGTCCACCCGCCAGTCGGCCACGGCGGCCGACAGCACTGCGATATCGGCCGGAAGCGCGGCTTCGGTCGCCGCTTTCATCTGCATCGCCGTCTCGACGTCGACCCGGGCCACGCCCACCGGAACCGGCAGGCCCGTGGGGCCGGACACCAGGGTCACCTCGGCCCCCAGCGCGGCGAGAGCCGCCGCGATCGCGTATCCCTGCTTCCCGCTCGAGCGATTGGTCAGGCCCCGCACCGGGTCGATCGGTTCGAAGGTCGGCCCCGCCGTGACCACGGCCTTCCGTCCCACCAGAGCCCGTCCATCCGGTCCGGCCAGCAGCCCCTCGATGGCCGACAGGATCGCCGCCGGTTCCGCCATCCGACCGGGCCCGAACTCGCCACAGGCCATCTCGCCTTCGTCGGGACCGACCACCGCCATGCCGTGGAAGCCGTCGAACCCTTTCAGCCGCGCCACATTGGCCTGCACCGCTGGATGCAGCCACATCCGCACATTCATCGCCGGGGCCAGCAGCGTCTTCTTGTCCGTGGCCAGCAGGGTCGTGGACGCCAGATCGTCGGCCATCCCGTTCGCCGCCTTGGCGATCAGCCCCGCCGTCGCCGGCGCGACGACCACCAGATCGGCCCAGCGCGACAGCTCGATATGGCCCATGGCCGTCTCTTCGTCGGGATGGAACAGCCCCATCCGCACCGGATTGCCGGTCAGGGCCGCCAGCGACAGAGGCGTCACGAACTCCGCCCCGCTCTGGGTCAGGATCGCCTGCACCTCGCAGCCCGCCTTCTTCAGCAGCCGCACCAGCTCCAGCGCCTTGTAGGCGGCGATGCCGCCGCCGACGATCAGCAGGATCTTACGGTTCGTCAGGGCGGCGCTGGACATGCCGCCCGTCTACCCGCCGCCGCGCCCCGCGTCGAGCGAGCGAAAAAGAACATTGCAGGAACAAACAACCTGTGGCTAAGTCCTTCTCGCGGGTTTCACTTGGAGGGTGTGATGAGGGTTTTGATAACTACGGGCGTCGCCTTCACGGCGGCTCTGGCCCTGACGGCTTGCGGCAATGGAGATTCTGCGGTCGAGACGCGGGGCCGGACGGCCGAGTCGCCAGCGGCGACCCTCGTCTCAACAGTCGCCGCCACGACCCC
The DNA here is from genome assembly GCA_946481405.1 of uncultured Brevundimonas sp. Next base: position 10,903 of record CAMLNY010000006.1, read on the forward strand.
GGCGGACAGCGGCGGGGCGGAAAAGGCGGTCATCACGGCCAACCGGCGGGAAACCGTCGATGAGAAGATCCAGCGCCTCTATGAGCGTAACGGCGCCGACTTCGACGCCCGGTCGGCAGAGGAATTTCTGGACAAGGTTACGGCCTTCACGACCCGGCCGCCGGCGGGCACCGAGACGGCGACCCGCCCGAACGGCGACACCCTGCTTTATCAGGCCTCGACCAACACCTTCGCCGTAGTGGCGCGGGACGGCACGGCGCGCACCATGTTCAAGCCGGACGACGGCCCGACCTACTGGGCCGAACAAAAGGCCGCCGCCCCGACCTTCGGTCAGCGACGGTCGCAGAACTGAGGGCGACTCTCAGCCTTCGTCGGGCTTTCCGGTCATTTCCCGGATCATGTCGAGCGCGAGCTTCTGCTGACGGCTCGACAGTTGTGGCGCAAGGCGCGAGATCTCGATCGTGTAACGGGTCGACGGGA
>CAMLNY010000007.1 GCA_946481405.1 uncultured Brevundimonas sp.
GGCGAGCGGCCTCTAGTAGTTGAACTGGTTGACGATGTCGGCGGTGATCCGCAGCGGCGGGCCGAGCAGGACCATCTTCTGGTCGGCGAAGTACTCGACCTCGGTGAGCTTGTCGTTGACCTTGTTGGTGGACTGGAGCTGGGTGCCGTCGTGGAGCTGCTTGGCCGACCAGGCGGTCAGGTAGCCGAGCTGCTCGACGTCCCAGAGGATGGCCGCGCTGGAGGAGCCGGTACGGATCACGGGCCTGCACCTGCCCATGGCCGGCTGGCACAATGTCGCCAACGCGCTGGCAGCCATCGCCGTGGCGCGGGAACTGGACGTGGCCGACGACGCTATCCGGGCGGGTTTGGCCAGCTTCGCCGGGGTCAAGCGCCGCTTTACGACCACGGGCGTGGTCAATGGCGTCCGCATCGTCGACGACTACGGCCACCACCCGGTGGAGATCGCCGCCGTCCTGAAGGCCGCGCGCCAGGTGGCCGAGGGGCGCGTGATCGCCGTGGTTCAACCCCATCGCTTCACCCGTCTGCGCGACCTTATGGACGAGTTCTCGACCAGCTTCTCGGACGCCGACAGCGTCATCGTCGCCGACGTCTATGCGGCCGGCGAGAGCCCGATTGAGGGCGTGGACAAACAGGCGCTGGTGAACGGGATCCGTCGCTATGGCCACCTGCGGGTCTCGGCGCTGGAGAATGCGGCGGTCCTGCCGCGCGTCATCGCGGAAGAAGCGAAGGCGGGCGACGTGGTCGTCCTGCTGGGCGCCGGTGACATCACGGCCTGGGCCTACGCCCTGCCGGCGCAGCTTGAGGCGCTGAGCCAATGAGCTGGCGAGATGCGCTGCCTGAAGTTCGCGGCAAACTGCTGCGAGACGAGCCGCTCGGCCCGTTCACCTGGTTCCGGGTGGGCGGGAACGCCGACGTGCTGTTCATCCCCGCAGACGCCGACGATCTGGCCGACTTCCTGAAGGGGATCGATCTCTCCGTGCCGGTAATGGTGCTGGGCGTCGGATCCAATGTCATCGTGCGCGACGGCGGGGTCGAGGGCGTGGTGATCCGTTTGGCGGGCCGTCCGTTCGCCGGGATTACGACCGAGGGCCAGACGATCACGGCCGGCGCCGGGGCGCTTGACGCCATGGTCGCCAAGGCCTCGGCCAAGGCGGGTATCGCCGGGCTGGAGTTCTACGCCGGCATCCCGGGGACCATCGGCGGCGCCCTGACCATGAACGCCGGCTGCTACGGCTCGGAGACCAACGACGTTCTGGTCTCGGCTTGGGGCCTGACCCGGTCGGGCGAGCGGGTCGACTACTCGCTGGCCGACTTCGGCTACACCTATCGCCATTCCGAAGCGCCGCCGGAGATCATCTGGATCGAGGCGACCTATCGCGGCACGGCCGATGAGCAGGAGGCGGTCGCCGCACGCATTTCCGAGATCACTTCGCGGCGCGAACAGACCCAGCCGATCCGGGAAAAGACCGGCGGTTCGACTTTCAAGAACCCGCCCGGCCATTCATCGTGGAAGCTGGTCGATGAGGCGGGCTGGCGCGGCAAGCTTCACGCCGTGACCGGCGGCGGTGCCATGTTCTCGGAGCTCCACTCCAATTTCATGATCAATCCGGGCGAGGCGACGGCCGCCGACATCGAGGGATTGGGGGAAACCGTCCGCGCGGACGTCCAAAGTAAACTCGGCGTAAACCTTGATTGGGAGATCAAGAGGATCGGCCGCCCCCTGTAACCGCGCAGAACGCACCATGTCCCGTCCCCTGTCAGAGATGCACGTCGCCGTCCTGATGGGCGGATTGTCCTCCGAGCGGGACGTGTCGCTGTCCTCGGGCAAGGGATGCGCAGACGCTCTCGAAGGCCAGGTAGCGCGGGTCACCCGCGTCGATGCAGGACGCGACTTGGCCCAGGTGCTGGCCGAGCTCAAACCCGACGTCGTCCTGAACGCCCTGCACGGAGACTGGGGCGAGGACGGCTGCGTCCAGGGCATTCTCGAGACGCTGCAGATTCCCTACAGCCATTCCGGCGTCCTTCCGTCCGCCCTGACGATGGACAAGGAAAAGACCAAGGCCGTGTTGAACGCGGCGGGCATCAAGGTGCCGGGCGGCGGCCTGTTCGACCGCCACGAGGTCGCCAGCCGCCACGTCATCCCGCCGCCCTACGTCATCAAGCCGAACGCCGAAGGCTCGTCCGTCGGAGTCTATCTGGTCGGCGAAGGCGCCAACGGCCCGCAGGTCGAGGTGGGCGCCGACGACTGGACCTATGGCGAGAAGGTGATGGTCGAGCCCTACATCCCGGGCAAGGAACTTTGCGTCGCCGTCATCGGCGAAGCGACCGGGCCGCGCGCCCTGACCGTGACCGACATCACCCCGGTGAAGGGCTTTTACGACTACGAGGCCAAGTACGCGCCGGGCGGATCCGTCCACAAGCTTCCGGCGGAGCTGCCGGCCCATGTTTTCGAAGCGGCCATGCGGGAATCCGAGCAGGCGCACGCCGCCCTGGGCTGTCGCGGCGTCTCGCGGTCCGACTTCCGTTATGACGATGTTAAGGACGAATTGGTCCTTCTGGAGGTCAACACCCAGCCCGGCATGACGCCGACCTCTCTGGTTCCGGAGCAGGCCGCCTACGTCGGGATGGATTACCAAGCCCTTGTCCGGTGGATGGTGGAGGACGCCTCATGCCCGCGGTAGTTCGCGGCGGTCGGCGCGCGCACGTCGCGTCCGCCCCCAAACGCAGCGCGGGTCCCAAGACGCAGGGCGGCCGTTCGCGCGGAGCCGCGCCGCGCAACGCCGGCGGCGTTCCTGGCAAAATGGCCGCTCTGGGCAAACTGGATCTGACGCCGCGCGCCGTGGTGCTGTCGATCTGCGCGGGGGTCGGCGTGCTGGCGCTCGTGCTGGCGACAGGTGCACGGGCCGAACGCATCGGCCAGTCCGTGTCCCAGGGCATGGATCAGATCACGACCGGCATGGGGCTGAAGCTGCGCCGCGTCCACATTACAGGCGCCTCGGCTGAGGCCACGCCATCGATCCAGCGCGCGCTGGACGTCGAGGCCGGTCAGCCGATCACGACTCTGGATCTCGATGCACTGAAGGCCAGCGTTCAGGCCGTGGGCTGGGTCAAGGAGGCGCGCGTCGTGCGCCTGTTGCCCGACACCCTGATCGTCGAGGTCAAGGAACACGATCGTCTGGCCGTCTGGCAAACGCGAGGACAGGTCTTCGTCATCGACGGCGAGGGCCGGGCCATTCCTGGCGCCGACGCGGGCCGCTATCCGAACCTGCCGCTCGTGGTGGGCGCCGGGGCGGACAAGGCGGCGAAGGACATCCTGCCGCTGCTGCGCGAACGGCCGCGGCTGATGAGCCGGATCGACGCCTTGGTGCGGGTCGACGAACGGCGCTGGGATCTGAGGCTCAAGGACGGCGGTCTGATTCAACTGCCGGCGGTGAAGCAGGAAGCGGCACTGATCCAGCTCGACGCGCTGGACCAGCGCGAGCGGCTGCTGGAACTTGGTTTCGCACGCATCGACCTGCGCACCGAGGGTCAGGTCGCCGTGCGTCCGGGCGTCGGCGCGTAACATAGAGATATAGAGTAGAGGGCGGCGGGCTTATGGCGGGCAAGAAGGCGGATCCGACGACGGAGACGGGCAGGGCGGCCGCGCGGGCGCCTGTGGTCGCCGCTCTGGATCTGGGCCAGTCCAAGGTCGCCTGCTTCATCATGAAACCGGAAGGGGTGCGCCACGCCGACCGGACCATCCGCGTCGCCGGGGCAAGCCACGTCCAGTCCAAGGGCGTGCGCGGCGGGGCCATCGTCAACATGGACGAGGCTGCACAGGCGATCGGCCACGCCGTCGAGCGGGCCGAGCGCACGGCCGGGGCGCCGGTCTCGGGCGTCATCGTCACGACCGCCATCGGCCAGATGGCCAGTCATCGGGTTCAGGCGCGGGTCTCGCTGGGCGCGCATCCGATCGGGGACGCCGATCTGGCGCGCGCCATCGGCATGGCCCTCGCCCAGATTCGCCTGCCCAATCGTCGCCCGATCCACGTCCTGCCGATCGCCTGGTCGGTCGACGGCGCGCGCGGCGTCCACGATCCGCGCGCCATGCGGGGGCATTCGCTGGGGCTCGACCTGCTGGTCGTGTCGATGGCCGAGGGGGCGTTCGCCTCGCTGAGCCACTGTCTGGAACTCGCCCACCTCGACCTGCAAGGCGTCGCCGCTGCGCCGGTGGTGTCCTCGCTCGCCTCTCTGGAAGAGGACGAGATGGATCTCGGCTGCGTCTGCATCGACATGGGCGGCGGCTCGACGAGCGCCGCCGTGTGGGGCGGCCGGTCGCTGTTGCATATCGAATCGCTGAACGTCGGGGGCGATCACGTCACCTCGGACATCGCGCGCGGCCTGTCGACCTCCAAGGCGGGCGCCGAGCGGCTGAAGACCCTGCACGGCTCGGCTATGGCCAGCGCCAATGAGGATCGTGAGATGCTGGAAGCGCCGCCGCGCGGCGAGGACGTCGGCGCTGGACCGGTCATCGTGCCCCGCGCCATGCTGAAGACCGTGATCGCCCCGCGCGTCGAGGAAACGCTGGAGCTGCTGCGCGACCGACTCAGGAACGCAGGCGTGGGTCTGGAGCCCGGGGCAGGTCTGGTTCTGGCCGGCGGCGCGAGTCAGTTGAATGGCGTTCGCGAGCTGGCGGTGCGGGTTTTCGACCGCCCGGTGCGTCTGGGACGGCCACAAAGGGCGCCGCATTTGGCCGACTCGGCGGCAGGCCCGGCCTTCTGCTCCGCGGCGGGCGTCCTGTTGCGCGCTGCCTACGGTCCGCGGGAGGCCGTTTCGGCCAGGAAGTTGATGTCACGGCAGATTACGGCGTCTGACGCGCCGCGCGTTCATGGCGGTAATCTCGTAGCGCGCGCAGCCGGGTGGCTTCGCGACAACCTGTAGGGGACTGAACGCAGTTCTTCGGTGTGTTCGCGGTGTGTCCGAAGTGTAACAAATCCGAGTTCCCAGTGCCGCAGTGCGGCCCCAATGGTTGCCCCGTCGACATTCTCTGACTAGCAACGCCCAGGAACGGTCAGACTCGCAGAAGTCCGCCGCGCGTCATTCAGTCATCGGGGCAAGCATATGCTAACCACTCGCAAGTACCTCTTCGGAACCACCGTCCTCGCGGGCGTGCTGACGCTGTCGGCTCCGGCCTTCGCCCAGTCGAACCAGCCGGCCCAGGACGAAGACTCCACCCAGGTTGAAGAAGTCATCGTCACCGGTTCGCGTATCCGTCGCGACCCGACGACCTCGCCGACCCCGCTGCAACAGGTCAGCCGTGAAACCCTGCTGACCACCGGTCAGAACACCGTCATCGACTACCTGGCCACCATCCCGGCCCTGTCGAACTCGCAGGTGCCGTCGGACACCGTCGGCTCGCTGAACGCCGGTGGTCTGTCGCTGCCGAACCTGCGCTCTCTGGGCGCCGGCCGCACCCTGACGCTGGTTGACGGCCGTCGCCACGTCGGTTCGCCGCAAGGCTCCCTGGCCGTCGACGTCGACACCATCCCGCGCCTGCTGATCGAGTCGGTCGAAATCGTCACCGGCGGCGCTTCGTCGGTTTACGGCGCGGACGCCGTCTCCGGCGTGCTGAACTTCGTCCTGCGCAAGGACTTCGAAGGCCTCGAAATCGACGGCCGCTGGGCGCAGCTGAACGACGGCGGCCAAGACGCCGAGCGTATCTCGGTTCTGGCCGGCAAGAACTTCTTCGATGATCGTCTGAACGTTTACGCCTTCGGTGAATACGAGCAGCTGGAAGAAGTTCTGGCCGCCGACATCGACTGGCTGCAGGACGGTTGGGGCCTCGTCGGCCGCGATGCTGATCCGGCCGCCACGCCGTACGACGGCATCCGCGACGCTGAACTGTATCGCGACCGCGTCGGCCTGCAGCTGCTGCGTTGGGGCCAGGTGACCCTCGCCAACAACTACCAGCCCAGCGCCACCAATAACCCGAACATCGTTCCGACCGCGTCCTGCACCGGAGCCTCGATCACGACCGCGTCCTGCTTCAGCGTCGCCCCGGGCTCGACCTATGTCTTTGAAGGCACGACCGCGCGTCTGGCCAACTTCGGCGACTGGGTCCAGCAGACCGGCACCAACCGCGTGATCAACGTGGGCGGCGACGGTGAGAATCCGAACACCATCTTCAACGTCGACTCGACCCTGCCGCAGTCGGAAAGCATGCGCTTCCAGGTCGGCGCGAACTTCGCCATCACGCCGGACATCAACCTGTACGCCGAAGCCAAGTACGTCGACGAGACGACCGACCTGGCCACCGGCTATTCGTTCGGCGACATCTACATCTCCGACTCGCTGTCGGCGACCAACTCGATGCAGATCCTGAGCACGTCGGCCTACACGACGCGTACGGACAACGCCTTCATGCCGGCCAACCTGGCTGCCGCGATCCGCGCCAACCGCGCCACGATCTACGGCGCCGCCACGGCGACGACCCCGGGTCAGCCGACCGGCACCGTGGCCGCGCCGTTCGCCCGTTACAGCGCCTGGCTTTTGGACCGTCCGCAGCACAACGAGCGTCAGCTCCAGCGCTACGTGATCGGCCTGAACGGCAACGCCGGCGACATCTCGATCTTCAAGAATGTGGATTGGGACATCGGCTACACCTACGGCCGCGCCGACAACCACAACGAAGAAAACGGTGTGGATATCACCCGCTTCTCGTACGCCATGGATGCCGTCCGCAACGCTTCGGGCCAGATCGTCTGCCGCGTTCAGGACCTGGTGGCCCGCGGTCTGACGGTCACCAACCGTAACCCGAACGTCGGCGGCACCCTGACCGCCTCGAACCCGGACGTGGCCCAGTGCGTGCCGCTGAACGTCTGGGGTCTGGGCAACCAGACGCCGGAAGCCCTGGCCTACGTCAGCGCGCAGCTGCAGTTCGACCAGCGCAACGAGCAGCACGACGCCTTGGCGTCGGTCGCCGCCCAGCTGTGGGACTTCTGGGGCGCCGGTCCGATCGGCGTCGCCCTGGGCGCCGAATACCGTAAGGAATCGACCTTCGGCGGCGGCCGTTCGGCTTCGCTGGGCACCACCTACGCCCAGCTGAACTCGGGCGCCGACTTCCTGCCGGCCGAATACGACACCAAGGAGTTCTTCGGCGAGCTGTCGATTCCGCTGTTCCGCGACACCTGGCTCGGCGACTACGCCGAACTGTCGGGCTCGTATCGTCAGTCGGACTTCTCGAACTTCGGCAAGAACGACGTCTACGGCGTCAACCTGGTCTATCGCCCGACCGAGGAAATCGCCTTCAAGTCCTCGCTGAACACTTCGGTGCGCGCGCCCTCGCTGCAGGAGTCCTACGCTCCCTTCACGCAGACCTTCCTTCTGTTCGCCGACCCCTGCGCCACCGCGAACATCCAGGCGGTCACGGACACCACGATCCGCGCGAACCGCGTCGCGAACTGCACGGCCCTGGCCGCCCAGTTCGGTCTGACCTTCAACTTCAACGATCCGGTCGCGGCCAACGCCTATCGTCCGGAATACACCTCGAGCGTCGCCGGTCGTAACGGCGGTAACCCGTTCCTGGTGCCGGAAGAGTCGGAATCGTTCACCTTCTCGACGGTGCTGACCCCGAACTTCGCGCCGAACCTGTCGCTGGTCCTCGACTACTACGAGATCCAGATCGACAACGTCATCGCGGCGGTTTCGGGCCAGACGGCGGCCAACAACTGCGTTAGCGGTCCGAGCCTGAACAACAACGCCTGCGCCACCATCACGCGTACGGGCGTCAACGATCCGGTCACGCCGCGCGACGATCGCTTCCTGATCGTCGACTTCATCCAGAGCTCGATCAACTACGCGAAGCGTACGGTCCGCGGTCTGGACTTCACGGCCAACTACCGCTTCGACACCGACGAAATGCTCGGCCACAACTGGGGTGTGTTCAATTACTCGCTGAACGGCTCCTGGCTGATCGAACAGAAGAACTTCAACAACATCGACAACCCGGCTGACTTCACGGCTCTGGAAAGCTCGCTGTTCTATCCGAAGGTTCGTCTGACCTCGCAGCTGAACTATCGTCCGATCGAAGCCCTGACGCTGGGCTGGACGATGGACTGGCAGACCGCCCAGGACATCATCCTGACGCGCAGCTTCATCGCCAATGCCGACCAGCGTGATCCGGAGTACCGGAACACGGGCAACTTCGCCCGCCACGACTTCTCGGTCACCTATCAGGTCCGCGACGACCTGACCGTCCGCGGCGCCGTGACCAACGCCTTCGACGCCGAGCAGGCCCGTTGGCTGGGTTCGACCCTGTACTCGAACTTCGATCCCTACGGCCGTCGCTTCTCGGTCAGCCTGAACTACCGTCCCTGGTAAGGGGTTCGGTCAGAACCAAGACGGAAAGGGCGGCCCTCGGGTCGCCCTTTTCTTTGGCCGGGAGCGCGATTTTTTGCGGCCACGCTTGGGGACAGGCCTCGTCGGCGGTCCGACTCACGCTATCCGGTAACCTTCTCTTAACGACGACGCGCGATCCTTAACGCGCTCATAACCAATGCGAATCGGCGGGGACTTCGCATTGGACGTTCAGAGAGCAGGGTCGGAACAAAGGTCGGTTTGGAAATGTCTCTCTCGCTGGTGCGCCCCTCGGCCACGGAACTGAAGCCCCGGATCGTCGTCTTCGGCGTCGGCGGCGCAGGCGGCAACGCGGTCAACAACATGATCGACGCCGGCCTTGAAGGGGTCGAGTTCGTCGTCGCGAACACCGACGCCCAGCACCTGTCGTTTGCCAAGACCGATCGTCGTATCCAGCTCGGCGAGACGATCACGCAAGGTCTGGGCGCCGGCGCGCACCCTGAAGTGGGCATGAACGCCGCCGAGGAAAGCGCCGACGAGATCCATGCGCACCTGGAAGGCGCGCACATGGTCTTCATCACCGCTGGCATGGGCGGCGGCACCGGCACGGGCGCCGCGCCGATCATCGCCAAGTGCGCGCGCGATCGCGGCATCCTGACCGTCGGCGTCGTGACCAAGCCCTTCACTTTCGAAGGCCGTCACCGCATGCGTCTGGCCGATGCGGGCATCGCGGAGCTGCAGCGCTACGTCGACACCCTGATCGTCATTCCGAACCAGAACCTGTTCCGCGTCGCCAACGAACGCACGACCTTCGCCGACGCCTTCGGCATGGCCGACCAGGTCCTGCACTCGGGCGTTCGTTCGATCACCGACCTCATGATCCTGCCGGGCCTGATCAACCTCGACTTCGCCGACGTCCGCGCCGTCATGTCCGAGATGGGCAAGGCGATGATGGGCACGGGCGAAGCCTCGGGCGACGACCGCGCCCTGCTGGCCGCCCAGAACGCCATCGCCAACCCGCTGCTGGACGAGACTTCGCTGAAGGGGGCCAAGGCCGTGCTGGTGAATATCACCGGCGGTCTGGACATGACCCTGCTGGAAGTCGATGAGGCCGCAAACGCCATCTCGGCCGAGGTGGACGGTGACGCCAACATCATCTTCGGCGCCGCCTTCGATCCGGCCCTGGACGGCAAGATTCGCGTCTCGGTCGTTGCGACCGGCATGGACGAGGTCGCCGCCTCCAAGATCGAGCCGGTCGCCCCGCGCCAGACCACCTTCCATGATCCGCGCCGCGCCGCGCCGGTCGTCGAGGCTCCGCGCGTCCCGGAACCCGTCCGCCAGCCGGTCCGCGCCGAGGCCGCCTATCGCGCCCCCGAGCCCGCCCCGGTGGTGCCGACCTTCCAGGCTCCTGAGCCCGTCGTCGCCCGTGCACCCGAGCCGGTCATCCACGTCGCCGAAGAGCCGCGCTCGCTGGAGCCGATCGTCGATCCGTGGGTCGAGGAGTTCGAGGCCAAGCCCGCCGCCGTCGCTCGGCCGGACCAGGGCGACCTGTATATGGACCGTACGCCGGTCGCCGCCACGCCGGCGCCGGCGTACGAAGAGCCCGCCTATGACGACCGCGATCATCGCAAATCGGGCTGGAGCCTGTTCGGAAAGAAGCCGCGCGCGACCCACACCTACGCCCCGCAACCGGCGCCCTCGCGCGCCCAGCCGCAGCTGCGCCAGACCGCCCAGCCGCTGCCGGAAGTCGAGGCTCCGTCCGCCGAGGACGATCTGGAGATCCCGTCCTTCCTGCGCCGCCTGGCCAACTGATCCGGCGCTGAGCCGCTCTGAACGCCCCGGGGAAACCCGGGGCGTTTTGCATTAAGGCCAAGGTTACTGAAGCGGAAACAATTCGAAACCCGACTTTGGTTTTCGCCTTGCTGCACTGCGGTTAGGGATCGATCTTCCGCTCATGCGCGCACCCGTGCGCGCCGGGCGCCTAGTGGATTTCGCCTTTGCCGCCTCGCCACGATCACCGCGAACGGACGCTGGTCGCCCCCGCCATCTGTGCGGGCGTTGGCGTGCACACCGGTCAGCGGGTGCGTCTCGCGATCCGTCCGGCGCCGACGGGAACCGGCATCGTCTTCGTCCGCACCGATATCACCGATCGTGACAACCGTATCGTGGTCTCGGGCGACGCCGTGGTCGACGCCCGCCTGAACACCATGATCGAGAACGCGGCGGGTGTGCGCCTGTCGACGATCGAGCATCTGATGGCCGCCTTCTGCGCGCTGGGCGTCTCCAACGCCGTGGTCGAAGTCGATGGGCCCGAGCTGCCGATCCTGGATGGCTCGGCCCTTCCGTTCGTCCAGTTACTGGACCGCGCCGGCTTTCGTCGGCAGTCGACGCCGGTTCGCTACATCGAGATCCTGGAGCCGATTCACGTCACGGACGGCGACAAGCACGCGGCTCTCTATCCGTGCGAACGCTACGAGATGCGGTTCGAGATCGATTTTGCGTCACCCGTCATTGGTAATCAGGTCGTGGATTTCGTCGTCGACGAACAGACCTTCCGCGATGAGATCATGGCCGCCCGCACCTTCGGCTTCGCCCATGAGGTCGAGGCCCTGCGTCAGGCCGGTCTGGCCCGGGGCGGCAGCCTCGAGAACGCCGTGGTTATCGATGGCGACGACATCCTGAACCCCGGCGGCCTGCGCATGGAACGTGAGTTTGTGCGTCACAAGGCGCTGGACGCCATCGGCGACCTCTATGTCCTCGGCGCGCCCCTGCTGGGCC
>CAMLNY010000008.1 GCA_946481405.1 uncultured Brevundimonas sp.
ACGCCCTCGACCGGCCGCGACCATTCGGCGCCGCGCGTATAGGGGACGACGCAGAAGCTGCAGAATTTGTCGCAGCCTTCCTGCACGGTCAGGAAGGCGGTCGGCCCTTCGACGCCGCGGACGGCAGGCATGGCGTCGAACTTTTCGTTGGGCGCGAAGTCGGCGCCGATCCGTTCGCCGCGCGACCGTGCGGTCCGGGTCAGGAGCTCCGGCAACTGGTGATAGGCTTGCGGCCCGACGACGAGATCGACGGCCGGGGCCCGGACCATGATTTCCTCGCCCTCGGCCTGGGCGACGCAGCCGGCGACTGCGATGGTCATGCGGGCCTCCCCGCGCGCCATCTTCTCCTCGCGCAGCTGACGCATCTTGCCGAGCTCGGAGTAGATCTTCTCGGCCGCCTTCTCGCGGATGTGGCAGGTGTTCAGGATAACGAAGTCGGCGGCCTCGACGTGGTCGGTCGTGGCGTAGCCCAGCGGGCGCAGGACATCGGCCATGCGCTCGCTGTCATAGACGTTCATCTGGCAGCCGTAGGTCTTGATGAACAGCCGCTTGGGAGACGCGGTCTCCCCGGCCGTCCCGACCTCGGGCGCGATCAATGTATCGGACATGCGGGCTATTTAGTCTGCCCGAGCCGCCGACGCCACGTTGTCGTGGATCAGTGGTCGTGTCGGTGGGCGTTGCGGGTGAAGATCAGGCCTTCGCGCTTTGACGGTTCGGCGCCCTCGATGGCCTTGCCGTAGAGCTCCAGCTTGTGGCCGATCAGCTCGAAGCCGAGGCGTTCAGCGATTTCAGTCTTCAGACGCTCGATCTCGGCGTCGAAGAATTCGATGACCTCGCCGGTGCGGGTGTCGATCAGGTGGTCGTGGTGATCGTCGCCAGCCTCTTCATAGCGGCTGCGGCCGTCGCCGAAGTCGTGCTTCTCGACCACGCCGGCTTCCTCGAACAGGCGGACGGTCCGATAGACGGTGGCGATGGAGATGTGCGGATCGATGGCCGAGGCGCGGCGATACAGCTCCTCGACGTCGGGGTGATCCTCGGCGCTCGAAAGGACGCGGGCGATCACCCGGCGCTGCTCGGTCATGCGCATGCCGCGCTCGGCGCAGAGTTTTTCGATCCGATCCATGGGCGGTGAAGATAGAGGCGTGAACCGCTGCTGAAAAGCCATTCAGGCGAAGTTGCGAACCAGAAGCAGGGCGTCCACGGCGGGACCCTCCGCACGCGGATAATAGCGGGGTCGGCGACCGGCGCTTTCGAAGCCGAGCGCTTCGTAGAGAGCGCGCGCCGGGGCGTTGTCCTCGGCCACTTCGAGAAACATTCGCGTCGCGCCAAGAGCCGCCGCGCGGTCGGTGGCGTTCCGGACCAGACGGGCGCCCAGCCCCTGTCTTCGGGCGGCGGGCCGGACGGCCAGGGTCAGGATTTCGGCTTCGTCGGCGGCGGCGCGTATCAGGATGAAACCATCGGCCTCGCCCTCCAGCACGACGCCCGGCTGACCGAGCAGGTCGGCGAAGGCCGAGGCAGGCCAGGACGTGTCAAAGGCCTCGGCGTGAAGAGTCGCCAGACCCCCGGCCAGATCGTGGGTCGCGGTCATGCGTCGGGCGTCGGCCCGCGCGCCTGTCCCGGAAGTCGGGTCGGCGGCGTGGCGTCGGGCGCGCGGAGATAGAGGGGTCGGGGCGGATGCGTTCCGGGATCGAGGGTCGTGGCCAGGCCAGCCAAGGCCCTTGGGTCCGGCGAAGTGGCGCCAGCGGCCCCGCCGACCAGAACGGCACCGGATCCGGCGATACGCCAGTCACCATCCGACAGGCGCGCGGTGGCGTCTTCAGTGGCCAGCGCCTCGGGCTCCGACGCGGCGCGCCCGGTCTCGAAGGTCTGCAGATAGACCTGCCCGCGCCGGGCGTCGATCACGGCGGCAGTGCGTCCGGCGTCGTCGTCGGCCGAGCGCGCCAAGGCTTCCAGCGTCGAAATCCCGACCACCGGCACGCCCAGCGCCGCGCCCAGTCCCTGGGCGAAGGCCAGACCGACGCGGAGGCCGGTGAAGGAGCCCGGTCCGATGGTGACGCCGATCCGGTCGAGCGCCTCGAACCCGCCGCCGGCCTCGGCGACCGCGTCGCGGACGAAGCCGCCCAGACGTTCGGAATGGCCGCGCGCCATGGTCTCGGTGCGCACGCCCAGCGCCCGGCCGTCCTCGAAGACGGCGGCGGTGCAGGCGTCGAGCGCCGTGTCGATGACCAGAACCCTCATGCCACACCTGCCGTCAGGAGGCGGGCGCCAGCGCCTCGGTGAGACGGGCGATGGCCTGACGCAGGGTCCGGTCGCGGATCAACGGGAAGGCGGCGGCGACCGCTCGACCCTCGGCCGTCGCGGTCATGAAGCGCAGGGCCGACAGATCGTCCGTCACCATCGGCGCCGGGGTGCGTTCGGGAAACAGGGCGCCCGGGGCGATGCCCAGGGCCGTGGCGATGTCGCTCAGCCGCGAGGCCGAGATGCGATTGGCCCCCGCCTCGTATTTCTGCACCTGCTGGGCGCTGACCCGCAGCCGATGCGCCAGCGCGCCCTGCGACAGACCCAGGGCCGAGCGTCGCTCGCCGATGCGGCGGCCGACCGCGGCGTCGGTCGCGTCGGGGGTGCGAGGCATGGGCGAAGCTCCGGTCTGGATGAGGACCGGATCGTTTCATGAGGCGCGATGAAATGCAATCTTTTCGTTTCATTGATCGAGCCTCGCGCGAACGGCGGCGACGCGGGCGACCGCCGCCCGGGACAGGGCGGTTTCGGCGTCGAGACCGTCCGGCCCGCCCTTTACATAGAGGCGGTCGCCATCGGCGCGCTGGTAGAGGCGGACGAGCCGCGTGCCGTCGGTCAGGTCGATGACGCAGCCCTGGTCGCGGCGGGGCCAGCGGCCGGGGTCGAACTCCAGCACCACGCCCGAAGCGGCCCACGGGGCGAGGTCGTCGTTCGAAAGTTGCATGCGTTCGATGGCGTCCGGCCCGGCGGTCGGCGCGGGCTGGAAGTTACGGCCTGTATTTTCCATCCCCGTCGCCCCGGGAGCCGCAGGCGGCGCTTCCCGGCTGAGGATGAGGGCGAGGTCCTCGGGCGAGGCGCCGAGGGCGGCGGTCAGGCGGCGCTGGACGTCGGGGCGGAAGAGGCCGGGGCGTTTGCCGCTTTCGTAGAGGCCCCAGCCCTGACTGGTCATGCCGATACGGGCGCCGGCCTCAGCCTGGCTGAGGCCGGTGGAGCGGCGCAGGGCCGCCAACCCCTCTCCGAGGGCGACGGCGTCCGGGTCGGAGGCGAAGCGGGCCATGGGTGATTGTGACGCGAAACCATCCGCCGGGCGAGACGGATTCGTTTCACATGCCCCTAGATCACCTGTTCGACGCTGGTCACTTCGGGGACGTAGTGTTTCATCATCTGCTCGACCCCGGCCTTGAGGGTCATGGCGGACGACGGGCAGCCGGCGCAGGCGCCGCGCATGCGCAGGCGGAGAACGCCACTCTCTTCGTCGAAGGCGTCGAACAGGATGTCGCCGCCGTCCTGGGCCACGGCCGGGCGGATGCGGCTGTCGAGCAGTTGCTTGATCTCGGCGACGATCTCGGAGTCCTCGGCGCCGTCATCGGCCTCCGCTCCGCCGTCGCGCAGCAGGGGCGCGCCCGAGACGAAATGATCCATGATGACCGACAGGATCTCGGGCTTCATCTCCGACCAGTCGCGACCGTGCTCGGCCCTGGTGACGGAGACATGGTCGGCGCCGAAAAAGACGCCGGAGACATCCTCGAGCGTGAACAGGGCCTCGGCGAGCGGAGACGCGGTCGCCTGATCGATCGACAGGAACTCGCGCGAACCGGCCGGGGCGACATCGCGTCCGGGCAGGAATTTCAGGGCGTTCGGGTTCGGGGTCGGTTCGGTCTGGATGAACATGGGCGGGAGATGCGCCTGAGAAAGAGGGTTCGCAAGGGCGGCGGGGCGTGAGCCGGACTCGAAAACGGAGTCCGGAGAGTCCGATGAGTCCGGATCGATCCGGACTCCAAAACACCGTCCGAAGCGTCCGAAGAGTCCACTGCGTCCGGCGTCGGTGATCCTTTCAGGGTGAAAGGGGCAGTATAGGGGCGCTGCGGAGCGTGATGGGTAAAGGGGCTCTCATTGGAGAGGGGCGTTGTTTTCAAAGGCGGATTCGGACGATCCGTTGATGGGTATCCGATAAATCCGCTCATCCCCGCGAAGGCGGGGACCCAGTGCTTTCGTGAGGCGCAGGTGCGCGGGATCGCTGGTGGGGCGAACCGGAATGGCTGGATCGCTCTCAGAACCGGGGCTCCGCCTTCGCGGGGATGCACGGAGCGGGGTGCGTCCGGGAGAGGGTCAGATCAGGCCAGATCCTCGATCTCGGCGTCGGTCAGTTCGCCGGGGACGATGGTGACCGGGAGCTTGCGGCCGCCGAAGGCCGCGCCCTGTTTCAGGACGGCGGAGACCAGGGGTCCCGGTCCCCGTCCGCCCGTGCCGGCGGCGAGGACGAGGATCTTGATCTCCGGATCGTCGCCGCAGACCTTGCGGATCGCGCCCTGGGGTTCGCCCTCCTCGATCAGGAAGACGGGCTGGGCGCCGGATCGCTCCTGCGCCTCCTGCCCCAGCCGGTTCAGCAGCTGTTCAGCCTCGGCCCGTTGCTGACGCTGGATTTCCTCGCGGACCCCGGCCCAGTGCTCGTCCGACCCGCCCGGAATGATCCGCAAGAGGGCGACCCGGCCGCCGGTCGACCGCGCCCGGCGCGAGGCGTAGCGCAGGGCCGCCTCGAACTCGGGGCTGTCATCGACGACGACGAGGAACTTTCTGGGCATCAGAGACTGCCCGCGACCTGACGGATCTGACCGTTGGCGATGGTCAGTTTGGCGAAGGTCCAGCCCGTGCCCGAGGCCTCGATCTCGTCCACGGCGGCGCGGACGCCCTCGACGATGTCGAGGCGCGGCCCGATCCAGGCGTCGACGGCGGCCTCGGCGGTCGCCTCGCTGTCGCCCACGGCCGGGTCGGAGGCCTTGGCCACCGCACGGGTCAGGGCCAGCTGTTCGGACATCAGGTCCTCGATCAGGCGACGCACGGCCAGACGGTCGAAATGGTCGCCCGACGGCACAGCGCCGGCGGCGGCGCGCAGACGGTCGAAGTCGAAGGCGGCGCCGACCTGGTGGTACAGACGCGCCATCCGGGGTTCGGACCAGCCGGCTTCCTTCGCCAGATCGCCGATGTCGGCGGTTGCGACCAGCGGGCGCAGCATGGAGATGGTCTGGGCCAGGTCCTCACCTACGCCCATGCCGGCGAAGGTCTTGAGCCGCTCGGCCAGACGCCCCTGTTCGAACTGGCTGAGGACGTCGCCGCCCGCGGCCCGCAGCGCATCGGCGGCGGGACGATAGGCCTCGATCAGCCCCTGAACCGTCGCCCCCGCCTTGCCCGCGCGACGCGCCAACCAGAAGGTCTGGCGCCGCAGGACGGTGGAGATTTCCGCATAGAGGGCGGTCTGGGTCTCGGCCGGAACCTTCAGGTCCAGCGCATTGACCGCGTCCCACGCCTCGTCGAGGCGGAAGACGCGACGGGCGGCCTCGAAGGCGATGACGAGCGCGGTCGTGTCGCAACCCGCTGCCGCCCGCAGGCGGTCGGGGAAGGTCGGACCCGTCATATTGACGATCTCGTTGCAGAGGACCGTGGCCACGATCTCGCGTCGCAGCCGGTGGCCCTGCATCTGCTTTTCGAACTTCGCCAGCGGACCGGGGAAGTAGCGGACCAGGGTTTCCTCGAAGAAGGGGTCCTCGGGCGCCTTCGACGCCACGATCTCGTCGGACAGCTCCAGCTTGGAGTAGGCCATCAGCACGGCCAGCTCGGGCCGGGTCAGGGTCAGGCCGGCGGTCTTCATCTCCTGGATGCGGATGTCGCCGGGCAGGCCCTCGACCTTGCGGTCGAGTTTGCCGCGGGCGGTCAGCGACTGCATGAACCGCTGCTGGGCGTCCAGCGCGCCGGGCCCTTCGGCCTGCTGCAGGGTCAGGGCCAGGGTCTGGTCGTAGTTGTGGGCCAGAACCTTCAGCCCGACCTCCTCGGTCATGGAGGCGAGAAGCGGGACGCGTTCGGCGATCGGGAGCGCGCCCTGCGCCACCGCCGCGCCGATCAGGATCTTGATGTTCACCTCGTGGTCCGAGGTGTCCACTCCGGCGGAGTTGTCAATGGCGTCCGTGTTGATCCGTCCGCCGTTTGCGGCGAAGGCAATGCGCCCCGCCTGGGTGAGGCCGAGGTTGGCCCCCTCCCCCACCACCTTCACGCGCAGTTCGTCGGCGTTGATGCGCAGGGCGTCGGTGCCCTTGTCGCCGACCTGGGCGTCGGTCTCGGCGGACGACTTCACATAGGTGCCGATGCCGCCGAGGTAGAGCAGCTCGGCCGGCGCCTTGAGGATGGCGCGGATCAGGCTGACTGGGTCCAGCGCCTCGTCGGTGATGTCGAGGGCGGCGCGGATTTCCGGCGTCAGTTCGATCGACTTGGCGCTGCGCGAGAAGACGCCGCCGCCCGCCGAGATCTTCGACTTGTCGTAGTCCTGCCAGGACGAGCGCGGCAGCTGGAACATGCGGTTCCGCTCTTCCCACGACGAGGCCGGGTCCGGGGTCGGGTCGATGAAGATGTCGCGGTGGTCGAAGGCGGCGACCAGTTTCGTGGCCCTGGACAGCAGCATGCCGTTGCCGAAGACGTCGCCCGACATGTCGCCCACGCCCACGGCGGTGAAGGGCTCGGTCTGGATGTCCTTGCCGATCTCGCGGAAGTGGCGCTTGACCGCTTCCCAGGCCCCGCGGGCCGTAATGCCCATGGCCTTGTGGTCGTAGCCGATCGAGCCGCCCGAGGCGAAAGCGTCGCCCAGCCAGAAGCCGTAATCGGCCGAGACGCCGTTGGCGATGTCGGAGAAGGTCGCCGTGCCCTTGTCGGCGGCCACGACCAGATAGGGGTCGTCGGCCTCGAACGGGACGACATTGGCCGGACGGATCACCTTGCCGTCGGCGGCGATGTTGTCGGTGATGTCCAGAAGGCCGGACAGGAAGGTCTTGTAGGCGCGGATGGCCTCGGCCTGCTGGGCGTCGCGGTCGGCGCCGGCGCGGACCATGTTCGACAGATATTTCGGGAAGAAGCCGCCCTTGGAACCGACAGGGACGATGACGGCGTTCTTGACCTGCTGCGCCTTCACCAGACCCAGGACCTCGGTGCGGAAGTCGTCGCGACGGTCCGACCAGCGCAGCCCGCCGCGCGCGACGGGACCGAAGCGGAGGTGGACGCCCTCGATGTGCGGGGCCCAGACGAAGATCTCGCGATAGGGCTTCGGAAGCGGCAGGTCCTCGAGCTCGCGCGAGGCGATCTTGATCGAGATGTGCGGCTTGAAGCCGCCGTCGGCCGTGGTCTGGTAGTAGTTGGTGCGCTTGATGGCCCCGATCAGGGCCGCCATCCGGCGCAGGGCCCGGTCGTGGTCCAGCGACTTCACGTCCATCAGCAGGGTCGTGATCTTGTCCTGCAACTCGGCCACCTGGGGCGCGCGGTCGTTCGCAGACCCGCCGTGGGAGGGGTCGAACTTGCAGGCGAACAGGCTGAGCAGGGCGCGGGCGATGGCGGGGTAGTCGCGCAGGGCCTCTTCCTGAACCGCCTGCGACGGATCGAGGCCCGTCTGCTGGCGATAGCGGGCGAGGGTGCGGATCAGGGCGGCCTCGCGCCAGCCGACGCCGAGCTCCAGCACCAGACGGTTGAAGCCGTCGCTTTCCGTCTGGCCGTTCCACACGGCGGAGAAGGCGGCCTCGAACGGGGCCTTGATGTCGCCGAAGGCCAGGGCCGCGCCGCGCGGGTCTTCCAGCAGGAATTCGTGGACGTGATATTCCTGGGCCGTGCCGGTGTGGGCGCCCGGACGGATGGTGTGGTTGAATTCCTCCAGCGTCGTCAGGCCCATGTCGGCCAGGATCGGCAGGATGCTGGACAACGGCACGACGCCGCCGCGGTGGTAGAGCTTGAAGCGGAACTGCAGCGGGGTGTCGCCCGGCGAGCGGAAGGCGCGGACAGCGACCGGTTCGCCCTCGCCCGCCTCGCCCGTGGCGTTCAGGCGGTCGATCTCGGCCAGATCCGTGACCGCCTCGGCCGCGTCGTAGCGGTCGCGGTAGCCGGGACCGAAGGCCTCGGCCCAGCGGGCGCTCATCGCGCCGATCTGGCTGTCGTCGATCTCGGCGGCGCGCAGCGCGCTCTCGAAGCGATCGACCCAGCTGCGGCCGGTCTCGACGATCTCGGCGTCGAGTGCGCGGGCGTCCGGTGTCGGGTGATCGCCCGGCGTCACGCCGATGATGTAGTGGATGCGGACCAGAGGCTGGTCCGACAGCTGCGGATACCAGGCCGACAGGCGGCCGCCCCAGGCCTTGGCGAGGATGCGGCCGATCCGCTCGCGCACCCCGGCGTCGAACCGCTCGCGCGGCACGAAGGCGAGGACCGAGACGAACCGGTCGAACGGGTCCTTGCGGGTGAAGGTCTTGATCCGCGGGCGGTCGTAGAGGTGCAGGATGCCGAGCGAGGTCTCCAGCAGCTCGTCCTCGGTGATCTGGAAGAGCTCGTCGCGGGGATAGTTCTCGAGAATGTTCTTGAGCCGCTTCTCGTTGTGCGAGCCAGGGGCCTTGCCGGCGCGGGCAAGGACGTTGGCGACCTTGCGGCGGATCAGCGGCACCTGAGACGGCTGGCGGTCGTAGGCCTCGGCCGTGAACAGGCCGACGAATCGGGTCTCGCCCGAAGGACGGTTGTCGTCGCCGTACCGTTTGACCCCGACGTAATCCATGTAGGCGCGGCGGTGGACGCGGCTGCGCAGATTGGCCTTGGCCACGGTGACCGGGTCCGACAGGTCGATCTGGCGCTTCATCTGGGCGGTCAGGACCGCCGGCTCGGACGAGCGACGCAGGACGGTGCGTTCCGGATCGCGCAGCACGCCGACGCCGGCGGCCGCCTGATCCAGCGGAGCCTCGGCCGCATAGCCGCCGTCCGAGGTGCGCGGATAGTCGTAGTCGCGGGCGCCGAGGAAGACGAAGGCGTCGTCGTTGAGCGAGCGCAGGAAGGCGAGGTTCTCGGCCACGACTTCCGGGTCGATGCCGCCGGGGCAGGCTTCCAGATGGGCGATCGAGCGCGCCATCAGCGCGTTCATGGCCGGATAGTCGGCGACGGCGGTGTGGACGTCGGCCAGGGTCTGGTCGATCCCGGCCTTCAGGGCCTCCCGGCGCTCGGGCGGCAGGGGGTCGATGACGAGGACGATC
Source organism: uncultured Brevundimonas sp. (assembly GCA_946481405.1). The sequence goes on from CAMLNY010000008.1 coordinate 9,276, forward strand.
AGGGACTCGCGGCCGCCGCCGGCCTGACGCGCGCCGTTCGTCAGGCGGGTGAGTTCGAGGACGGGATGGAACAGGGCGCGGACCGAGACGCCGGTGTCGGCCAGCTCGCCCATGACGCTGTCGACGAGGAAGGGGCCGTCGTCCTGGACGATGCGGACGACGTCATACGGGGTGGCGCGGCCGGCGGCCGAGAGGGAGGCGACCTCCACCCGGGTCTCGCCGGGAGCGCGCTTCTCGGCCCAGCGCCAGGCGTCGGCCAGAACCGCGCCGACGTCGGTGAGCGCCAGTTCGGGGGTCTCGTCCTCGGCATAGTCCTCAAAGGCCTGGGCGACGAAGGATTGCTCCAGTGCGCCCGGGGATCCGCCCCCTCCCAGAGCCCCGGCGAACGCCTTTTGCAGCGCCTCGGGGGTGCAGGACTGGGGGGTGCGGAGGTCGCCGGACATGGGCAGGGTCTCGAAAGGCGCGGCAGGGCCGCCAGGGGCTGGACCGGACGCTGGCGCTAGACCGTAACAACGGCGTCACCGCCTGGACGCGTCCTGTCCCTGACCGCTGGATAGGCCGGACCGCGCGAGACGGAAAGTCCGGAAACGACAAACCCGCGAAGAGACTTTCGCGGGAGGAATCTTATTGATGATAAGTCTTTTCGGGCGAAATCGTGCCTTCGCAACTGCGAAACAGAGAAAAAGGCCGCCGGACGGGCGTCCGACGGCCTCTCTTGAGCCGGCGCTGGAGGGGGAAATGGGCGCCGGCCGATGCCGCCGCGGCCTTGGGGGAGGGGAGGGGGCCGCGACGTCTGGAGCGCAGATGGGATGCCCTTCCCGGTCCCGCAAGGGGTCGGATGTCAGGGTTCGGCGGCGCCGCGGCGCGGCGTGTTGACGCGGGCAGGGCGTTTCGCCGGCAGCCTGTGGGCGTGATGGTCCTCGTCCTCGTCGGCATAGGGCCGGCCGTCGCCGGACAGCAGGATGGCGATCCACATGGAGCCCTTGAACTCTGCGAGGATGGCCATGGCCATGACGGCGAGGGGCGTGGACAGGAACATGCCGACCACGCCCCACATCTTGCCCCAGAGCGCGAGGGCCAGAAGGACGGCGACCGGATCGATGTTCTGGTTGTCGCCCTGCATCCGCGGCTGGATGGCGTTGCCGACGACGAACAGGATGACCTGCAGCCCGACCAGCAGGATCAGGGCCGGCCAGTAGGTCGGAAACTGGACGAGGGCGAAGAGCGGCGGGGCGAGACCCGCGATGGCCCCGCCCAGCACCGGGATGAAGCCGACCACGAAGATGACGAAGGTCCAGAACTCGGCGTTCTGGAGCCCGACCAGCCGCATCAGGATCCAGGCGGCGACGCAGATGATGCCGCCGGTGACGGTCTGGACCCAAAGATAGCCCTCGACCCCGCCCCGCACCCGCTGAAAGACTTCCGATGCCTCCTGACGGGCCTCGCGGTTGGGGAAGAGGTTCACGAGCTTTCTGCGGAAGCCGTTCTGGGCCGCCAGCAGGAAGGCCAGATAGACCATGACGAAGAAGGCGCCGGACACCACGCCCTGGACCTGGAAGGCGAGGGTGGTGAGGTAGCCCCGGATATCGAGACCGGCGAACAGCTCCTGGGCCGTGGGCGGAGTCGTCATGCCGAACAGACGGGCGCCGTCGGCGATGATGGCGTCTATCCGGGGACCGATGTTCTTC
>CAMLNY010000009.1 GCA_946481405.1 uncultured Brevundimonas sp.
ATCCAGGGGCTGAACGCCTGGCCGCGCGAGGACCAGCCGCCGCCTTTCATTCCCTTCTTCGGCTTCCGCATCATGGTGGGTCTGGGCATCCTGATGATCGGTCTGGGCGCCTGGGGCGCTGTGCTGATCTGGCGGAAGAAGCTGTTCGACAGCCCGTGGTTCCTGCGCTTCTCCGTGGCCATGGGCCCGTCCGGCTTCCTGGCCGTGCTGGCCGGATGGATGGTCACCGAGGTCGGGCGCCAGCCCTGGGTCGTCTATGGGGTGCTGAAGACGCGGGACGCAGTCTCGCCGGTCATCGCCAGCCAGGTCGCGACCTCGCTCATCGCCTATATCGCCGTCTATTCCGTGGTCTTTACCGCCGGGGCCATCTTCATTCTGAGGCTGATGGCCGAGGGGCCGGTCGCGGCCGCCGCAGAGCCGCCACCGCGCGGAGACCGGCCGCCGGGCACGCCGCTGGCCCATGCGCCCGAGGATACGACGCCTGACGGACCGGACGGCGGGCCGGGAGACCGCACATGAGCCTTGATCTGCAACTGATCTGGGCCGGGCTGATCGCCACCGCCGTCCTGCTCTATGTGACGCTGGACGGGTTCGATCTGGGCATCGGCATCCTGTTTCCCTTCGCGAAGACGCCGGGCGAGCGGGACGTGATGATGAACACCATCGCGCCGGTCTGGGACGGCAACGAGACCTGGCTGGTGCTGGGAGGAGGGGGCCTGCTGGCGGCCTTCCCGCTGGCCTATTCGGTGCTGATGCCGGCGCTGTACCTGCCGATCCTGCTGATGCTGGCGGGACTGATCCTCCGGGGCGTGGCGTTCGAGTTCCGCTTCCGGGCGCGCAACAGGGGCCGGAAATTCTGGACCCAGATGTTCGCCGGCGGCTCGATGCTGACGGCGGTGGCCCAGGGACTGGTGCTGGGCGGCTTCATCCAGGGCGTGACCGTGCGCGACGAGCGGTTCGCCGGGGGGCCGTTCGACTGGCTGACCCCCTACACCCTGCTGGTCGCGGCGGGTCTGGTGGCCGGTTATGCCCTGCTGGGCGGGGCATGGCTGATGATGAAGACCAAGGACAACCTGCACGGCGATGCGAGACGCTGGACCGGTGTGTCGGCGTTGGCGGTGACGGTGTTGCTGGCGGCGGTCAGTGTGGCGACGCTGCTGATCCATCCGCGGGTGGCGGCCCGCTGGGGCTTCGACCTGAGTGACGGGTTCGCGCTGGAACTGGCGGATCTGCTTCCGCTTTTGCCGATCCCGCTTCTGGGTCTGGTGGGGCTGGGGATTGTGGTGGTGATGAGCCGCATCGCTGGCCCTTCCTGGGAGCGCTGCTGGTCTTTCTATCCGGCTATCTGGGGCTGGCGGCGGGCTTCGCGCCCTACATCGTGCCCTATGCCTTGAATTTCCGGCAGGCGGCGGCTCCCGACAACGCGCTGGGGCTGATGCTGGTGGGGACCGCGGCCATCCTGCCGATGATCCTGGCGTACACCGCCTGGGTCTATTGGGTGTTCCGGGGCAAGATCGACGAGGAGGCCGGCTATCATCATTGATCCCGTACCCCCGCCCGAAGCGGGCGAACACGGCGGCCCGCTGTGGAAGAAGCTGGTCTGGTTCGTGGGCCTGTGCGTCGCCGGATCGGCGAGCGTCACCGTCGTCGCGTATGTTTTGAGAAGCTTGCCGTTCATGGGCTGAGAGGCGATGGTCCCGGCCATGTCGCATTCGCTCGTTTTCGCCGCCCTCCTGATCGTCGCCCAGCCTCAGGCCCAGTCCACCGCGCCGTCGCCCTCGGCGGTCGCGGGCAACGCCGTGACCCGCAGCCTGAACTCGGCCCCGCCAGTGGGCGCCGCGCCGGCTCCGCGGCCCGCGCCGCCGCCCGCCGCGACGGTTCCGGCGCCGGCAGCTAGCGCACCGGCGACGGCAGCCCCCGCGTCCCGCATGCCGCCGCCGGTCTCGAACGCGCCGCCGCCGGGGCGAGTCGCGCCGATCCCGTCCAGCCCGGCGCCGACCCCGCCCAGGGCCGCACCGATCACTCCGCCCGCCGTCGCCAACCCGCCGCGCACCCAACCGCTGGCGACGCCTGCTGCACCAAGCGCGGTGACGCCTGCGCCGCGTGCGCCGGCTGCGGCGCCCGTGCCCGCCGCACCCGCGCCCCGCGTGACGACACCCGCTCCGACAACGGTCGCTCCGACGACGGCGCCGCCCCGCGTTGCCACGCCTGCCCCGACGACGGCCGCGCCCCGGCCTGCGACGCCTGCGCCGACCACCGCCGCCCCGACCCCGCGTCCGGCGGCTCCAGTCGCGACGCCCGCGCCCCGGGCGGTCGCGCCCGCGCCGACGCCGACCGCGCCGACGGTCGTGCCGGCTCCGGCCGCCGCCGCTCTGGCCGAGCCGCCGCCGCCGCCGATGACGGTGCTGGATGCGGCGGCGATCCGGGCCCTGCCGTTCACGATCGACCTGCCGACCGGCTTCACCATCACGACGGGCCGTCCGGGGCCGAACTTCAACATCTGGACCATTCGTCGGGGTCAGCAGCCGCTTGTGATGATCTATGCCGGCCCGGCGTCGCAGTTCCCGATCTATTCCGGCCAGATGGTCGAGACGACCGGCCGCGCCTCCGTGGTCGCGACCGAGGACGGTCGTCGTGTCGCGCTGGAGCATCTGTTCACACGCCAGACCGCGCCGCAGGAGGTGCACGTCTGGATCACCAGCGTGGAGGGCGCCGACCGGACCCTGGCCGAGCAGATCGGCCAGTCGGTGGACGTCCGCTAGGCCCTGCGGACTGGCGTGTCCGTATCACCGAGACGCACACCGCGCTTGCCGGCGAAGACCAGCACTTCCTGACCCTCCGCCGAGGCCCAGCGACGCAGCTGGGCCTGATAGGGCTCGCGCCGCCAGTCGTGAGGGCGCGCGGCATCGCATTCGACGATCAGTCGCGTCCCGCCCAGCTCCGAATGCAGGACGAAGCCGGCGACCGTCGGCTTCCAGCTGTCGTCGAGCGCTTCGGTCAGCAGCCACAGGCAGTTGAAGACGCGGCAGTCGTTTGGCCGGTCGTCATAGATGGCGCAGCCGGTCGTCTTGCCGAAATGGCGGCACCAGCGGCCCGCCGGCTTTTCAAGGGCGGTGACGCCCATGATCTTGCAGCACAGGCCGCAGTCGCCGCAAGCCTTCATCCGCCCTCGGACCAGACCGCCAGCTCGTTTCCGGACGGGTCGCGAAAGTGGAAGCGCCGCCCGCCGGGGAAGGCGAAGATGGGTTTGACGACCGTTCCACCCGCCGCCTCGACCTTGGCCAGCATGGCTTCGAGGTCGTCGGCGTAGAGAACGGGCAGGGGCGCTTTCGGTCCGTCATCGGCGTCGAACCCGCCGTCCAGCCCTTCCGAAAACGCGGCATAGGCCGGGCCGTAGTCCTGGAAGGTCCAGCCAAAGGCCGCTTCGTAGAAGGTCTTGGTTTCCGGGATGCCGGAGGAGGGCAGTTCCAGATAGTCGAGTTTTCCGTCGCTTCGCATTGTCGTGATCCTGTTGGAAGCCGCCGGAAACCGGCTTGCCATGGCGCGAAACACCACGCAATCTTGCGAACGACTATCAAACGCAGGTGCAATTGTGATCGTTCTGTCCGCAGGCCCGGAAGCCCTGATCCGCCTCATGCAGCCGGCGAAGCGGACGCCCGCGCCGGCGCCTCAGAAACCTGTGGACCGCTGTCTTACGCGCTGATCCAGCCGTTCCGACGACCGAAGGCGAGCACCAGTTCCGGCCAGACGGCGGCCGGCTTGCCGGCGATCAGGCGGATGCCGAAGCCGTGACCGCCTTCCTGGAACAGATGGGCCTCGGACACGATCTGGGCGGTACGCAGGGCGGTCAGCAGTTGCAGGCTGTTCTCGGGCGGCACGCTCGCGTCGTCCAGCGCGTGGATCAGGACGGTGGGGCCGACGCCGGTCCAGTCCATGCGCTCGAGCGACCACTGGACGATCTGATCGGGGGTCGGGTTGTCGCCCAGCAGATGCTGGCGCGATCCGGCATGGACGAACGGATCGGCCATGGTGGCGACGGGGTAAAGCAGAATGTTCAGGTTCGGCCGGTGCGAGACCCTGTCGGCCGCGTCCACGGCCTCGTAGGTCGCGTCCGACCGCGCAGCGAGCAGACCTGCCAGATGGCCGCCGGCGGAGGCGCCGAGACTGGCGATCCGTTCGGGGTCGATGCCGTAGTCGGCGGCGTGGGCGCGGATCAGGCGCAGCGCGCGCTGGGCGTCCTGCAAGGGCGCATTCGGGCCTGCGGCCCAGCCGTCGGCGGGCAGGCGGTAGCGCAGTACGAAGCAGGTGATCCCGGCCGCCGCGAACACCCGGGCGCAGTCCATGCCCTCCTTGTCGACCACCGCCCAGCGATAGCCGCCGCCGGGGATCAGCAGCAGGGCGGCGCCGTTAGGGCGCTCGGGCCGCATGACGGTCAGGATGGGGTCGGTCGTGTACTGGGCGAACCGGTCGTGGAAGGACGGATCGGTCGAACGCTCGGGCACGATCGGGGTGACGGTGACGTGCTCCCCGCCCGGCGCCCCGTTGGGCCACAGGTGGACGGTCTCGGTCGGGTCGGCGGGGGCGATCGTCTGGGCCTGCGCAGCAGTCGCGGCCGCAGCGGTCACAGCCGCCGCGCCGAGGAGGGAACGACGGCTGAGATCGGTCATCAGGCCAGCTCGACCGCGACGGCCACGGCCTCGCCGCCGCCGATGCACAGGGTGGCCATCCCCTTCGACTTGCCCCGGGTCTTGAGCGCCGACAGCAGGGTGGTCAGGACCCGCGCAGCGTGACGACGATGCGCGCGCCCGAGGCGCCGATGGGGTGGCCGAGCGCGGTGGCGCCGCCGTTCACGTTCATCTTCGCGTGGTCGATGCCCATCTCCTGCATGGCGATCATGGGGACGACGGCGAAGGCCTCGTTAATCTCCCAGAGATCGACGTCCTCGACCGACCAGCCGGCCTTTTTCAACGCCTTCTGCATGGCGGGGACGGGGGCTGTGGTGAACAGGCCCGGCTCATGGGCGTGAGCGGCGTGGGAGACGATGCGCGCGACGACCGGCAGGTTCAGGGCCCGGGCCGTGCTCTCGCGCGTCATGACCAGAGCGGCGGCGCCGTCGGAGATCGAGGAGGCGTTGGCGGCGGTGATGGTGCCATCCTTGGAGAAGGCGGGCTTCAGGGTCGGGATCTTCTCCGGCATGGCCTTGCCGGGCTGTTCGTCCTCGGTGACCGTGACCGTCCCCTTGCGGCCCGCAACCTCGACCGGGGTGATCTCGGCGGCGAAGGCGCCGGTCTCGATGGCCTTCACGGCGCGCGACAGACTTTCCAAGGCGTACGCGTCCTGCTGTTCGCGGGTGAACTGGTAGGTCTTCGCCGAGTCCTCGGCGAAGGAGCCCATCAGCTTGCCGGGGGTGTAGGCGTCCTCCAGCCCGTCCATGTACATGCTGTCGACGATGACGTCGTGGCCGATGCGCGCGCCGCCGCGGTGCTTGTTCATCAGATAGGGCGCGCCGGTCATCGACTCCATGCCGCCCGCCACGATGACGTCCGCCGAACCGGCGGCGAGGGCGTCGGACGCCATCATCACCGCCTGCAGACCGGAGCCGCACATCTTGTTGACGGTCGTCGCCTCGACATGCTGACCGAGGCCGGCGCCAATGGCCGCTTGGCGCGCCGGGGCTTGGCCGAGACCGGCCGGCAGGACGCAGCCCATGTAGATTTGTTCGACCTTCTGCGGCGGCACGCCCGCGCGCTCAACCGCCGCCTTGACCGCCACGGCGCCCAGCTCGGTCGCCTTCACGCCGTTGAAGGCCCCCTGGAAGCCGCCCATGGGCGTGCGGGCGAAGGCGACGATGACGACGGGATCGGACATGGAACGGCTCTCACGGTGACGTGGAGCGCATGTAGCGCCGGGGGAGGCGGATTGCGAGGGGAGCTAGCTATCCGACTCAGGGGCCGGCGCCGCCTCCCTTGTTGGCGCCGATGGTCGTCGACGAACTGTCCGAATGAAGGGAAACGCGAGCGCCGCGCCCAGGAGCATTGTCAGAAGCCCGAGGGCCGCCGTTACCAAAGCCCAATACGCGGGAGGCGCTGTCATGTGGGGATGGACCGTAAACCAAACACCGATTCCAACCCAGGAAGCGCCCAGTAGCGCGATGATGAGACCGGCGATGGCCAGCAGGCAGAGCGGGACGAGAACCAACGTCAAGCGCCTCACCGAAGGCGCGACATGGCCCAGCGAGCGGCTGTTGAGCCAAAGCCTCCAGCCTATGAAGGCTGCGAACAATCCGAAGCCGACGGCGTAAGCCCCGGACGGCAGCCGTCCTTGGTACTGATTACCGGACATAACGGATCCCGCCATGGCCAGCAGCGCCAAGGGCAGGGCGATCCAGTAGATGACCGTCAACCCGCGTCTGAAGGATCGGGAGCGACTGAAGGACGTCATGCCGCGCTCCCGTCCATATCAGATCACCACCAGCGCTCGGCCTTGCCGACGCCGCCTGCGGCCTTCTCCAGCGCCGCGCCGACCTTGAAAACGGTGGCCTCGTCCAGCGCCTTGCCGATGACCTGCAGGCCCAGCGGGAGGCCGTTGGAGTCCAGACCGGCGGGGACCGAGATGCCCGGCAGGCCCGCGAGGTTGGCCGTGACCGTGAAGACGTCGTTCAGATACATCGTCACCGGGTCGATCTGCTTGTCGCCGATGGCGAAGGCGGCCGACGGCGTGGACGGCGTCAGGACGGCGTCGACCTTGTCCCAGACGTTGTCGAAATCCTGGGCGATGCGGCGGCGGACCTTCAGCGCCTTGACGTAGTAGGCGTCGTAGAATCCGGCCGACAGCACATAGGCGCCGATGGTCAGGCGACGCTGGACCTCCTTGCCGAAGCCCTCGGCGCGCGAGGTCTCGTAGAGGTCGGTGAGCGATTTGGCGTTCTCGGCGCGGTGGCCGAAGCGCATGCCGTCGTAGCGGGCCAGGTTCGACGAGGCTTCGGCCGGAGCGACGATATAGTAGGTCGGCAGGGCGTACTTCGTGTGCGGCAGGCTGATCGGCACGATCTCGCAGCCGGCGTCCTTCAGCCAGGCGATGCCCTGGTCCCACAGGGCCTGGATCTCGGCGGGCATGCCGTCGACGACGTATTCATGCGGCACGCCGATGCGCAGGCCCTTGACCGACTGGCCGACAGAGGCGGTCCAGTCCGGCGTGGGGATGTCGAGGCTGGTCGAATCCTTAACGTCGAAGCTGCACATCGACTGCAGCATCAAGGCCGCGTCCTCGACCGTCTTCGTGATCGGTCCGGCCTGATCGAGCGACGAGGCAAAGGCGACCATGCCGTAGCGGCTGGCGCGGCCGTAGGTGGGCTTGATACCGACCGTGCCGGTGAAGGCGGCGGGCTGGCGGATCGAACCGCCGGTGTCCGAGGCCGTGGCGGCCAGACACAGATCGGCCGCCACGGCGGACGCCGATCCGCCCGACGAGCCGCCCGGCGTCAGGTCGGCGTTGGAGCCCTTGGACTTCCACGGGTTCTTCACCGGACCGAAGGCCGAGGTCTCGTTCGACGAGCCCATGGCGAACTCGTCCATGTTCAGCTTGCCCAGCATGACCGCCCCGTCGCGCCACAGGTTGGCGGTGACGGTCGATTCATATGGCGGCACGAAGCCGCGCAGCATGTTGGAACCGGCGGTCGTCTGGACGCCGTCGGTGCAGAAAAGGTCCTTGATGCCCAGCGGGGCGCCTTCGAGGGCGCCGGCGGTCCCGGCCGCGATGCGGGCATCTGAGGCCTTGGCCATCTCGATCGCCTTGTCGGCAGTGACCTCGACATAGGCGTTCAGGGTCGGGTTGGCGGCCTCGATGTTCGAAATGAAGGCGCGGGTGATCTCTTCCGAGGAAAGGGCCTTGGCCTTCAGGCCGTCGACGGCGGCCTTCAGGGTCAGTCGGGTCAGGTCGCTCATGACTATTCGACCACCTTGGGCACGACGTAGAAGCCGTCGGCGGACTTGGGCGCGTTGGACAGGACGGCCCCGACCTTGTTGCCGTCGGTCACGACGTCCTCGCGCAGGCGCAGGGGCTGGGCGACATTCGACGTCATGGGCTCCACGCCCTGAACATCGACCTCGTTCAGCTGGTCGATCCAGGCCATGATCCCGTTCAACTCGCCGGCCAATGGCTCCAGCCGGTCTTCCGGGGTTTTGATCCGGGCGAGGAAGGCGACCTTCCTCACCGTCTCTGCGTCGATGGCCATGCGGCCCTCCAGTCATAGGCGGTGTAGCCGGCGGGATTAGCCGCCCACACTGCAGCGCACAAGGACCGGAGGCTCTAGCGGGCGGGTGCGATGGTGAAGGAGGTCACCACGGGGCGATAGCTTTCGCCCACGCCCTCGGAGCCGTCCACATAGGCGACGATGATGCGGCGACGGTTTTCGCCGGTCCGGCCGGCCGAGGCGTCGCGGACAGGCTCGACCAGTTCGATGCCCAGGATGTGGTCTTGCACCGACACAACTCCGTGGCCGAGGACCTCCGCGATGGGATAGATGGCCTAACGGCCTTCTCCGAGGGGGAGGCGGGCATAGAGGCGCTTCGTCCCGGCTGCGTCGCCCGGCGTGGCGACCAGCCGGATCATCTGTTCGGAGAACTGTTCCTCCTCCTCCCACGGCACGGCCGACGCGGCCCGGGCGCGGGCCGGGTCGGGTTCGGGCGCGATCTCGACGGGCGGCCCGGTCGGCGTCAGCGGCGGCGCCCGTTCGGCGGCCGACAGGGGAACGCAGTCGTTCTCGGGCCGACAGGCATCGTCCTGCGCCACGGCTTGGCCTCCCGAGAGAGCCAGCCCGGCGAGGGCGATCAGCACGATCGATGAACTGGAGCGCATGTGTTTTCCCCCGCGGTTGCGATCACCCTCGGCTGCGCCGGGGAAGCTGGCAACGCCGCCGACCGCGCGTGTCAGCCACCGTCAGGTTGTGCGCCGGGCGATCACCGTCAGCCAGACGCCCTCGCGCCCCTCGAATGTCGAGCGCCAGTCGATGGTCAGGCCATGGCGGACGAGGAGGGCGCTCATGTCTGTCTCGGTCCACTGCACCACTTGATAGGTTGCTTCGGGATGTTCGGAGAACCGCTCCTCCTCGCCGAGTTGGAACGACAGCAGGAGAATGCCGCCGGACCGCAGCGCCTCCGCGATCCGACCGATGACGCCCTCCACCAGGTTGCGCCCGATATGCTGGATCACATAAAGGGCGATGAGCCCGTCCCACGGCCCGCCGAGGTCGCCCTCGATCAGGTCCAGAGGATGGACCTTCCGGCCGCGCTTTCGCTGGAAGGCGATGAAGCCCTCCGACAGATCGGTGCGCCGGACGTCCAGACCCATCGCCTCCAGCCGATCGGCGTCCCAGCCGGGGCCGGACGCGATCTCCAGCGCCCGGCCGCCGTGGCCTACCGCCGCGACGAACCGCCCCAACGCCTCCAGATGGTCGGATGTCGGCTCGTGGTCGGTCTCGGCGGCGTAGCTTTCCGCGCAGGCGTCATAGCCCGAGACGGTCTCGCGATTGTGGGCGAGCTCGTCCGGTCTCGAGGTCATTCGCCGGGCGTGACGGTGACCGCGCTTGGAGCTGTTTCCTCGGCGGTCTGCGTCCACTGCACCATGATCTGGCGGTGGCGGCTGCCGATATTGCCGGTGGCGTCGTCCATGGTGCTCTCGTGCACGTCCAGATCGACCCGGCCATTGGCGTGGGACAGGACGGTGTAGTCGAGGAAATCGCCGATCTTGTAAACGACCCAGCCCTCGGCCGGCGATGGATAGAAGGCGATGTAGGTGTAGAGGCCGTTCATGGCGGGATCGCCGCCGGCCGTACCGAACAGCTTGGCGCTCTCGCCCGGAACGGGATCCACGCGCACAACCGAGGCGGCCCATTGCAGGCCGTCCTCGCCCTGGCTCGCCGCCTCGGCGGTCAGGGGCGTGGGCGCGCCCGACGGCGTCAGCGGCGCGGCCTGGGGCGCGCTTTCGCCCTCGGCGGCGGCCTCGACGCCCTCGGCGACCTTATCGCCTGTGTTGGAGATCGCATCGCAGGCCGTGAGCGACAGGGCGGCGACGACGGAGACGCAGACAAGCGAACAACGCACGGACATGAACCCCTCCCGGATCATCCATACCTCACACTCGCCTTTGACATGGCGGATAGCAACGCCTACCGCCCTGCCTCGGTGAGCGGCATCCGATCGGAAAACCGCTTCACACTTTGCCGGATGTCGCTTTCGTGCCTGTCCTCGACCTTCTCGACCTGCCCGTCGCCTGTCCGCCGGAAACCGCCTGGATGGGGCTGGACCTTGGCGAGGCCACCATCGGAGTGGCGGTGTCCGACACCACCCGACTGATCGCCAGCCCGCTGGAACTGATCCGAAAGACCAAGTTCACCCAAGAGGCCGAGCGGCTGTTCAAGCTGATGGACGCCCGCAAGGTCTCGGGCCTGATCATCGGTCTGCCCGTCAATATGGACGGGACAGAGGGACCTCGGGCCCAGTCGTGCCGGGCCTTCGCGCGCAATCTGGAGCGGCTGCGCCCGGTCAACGTGGCCTTCTGGGACGAGCGGCTGTCGACCAGCGCGGTCGAGCGGTTCCTGATCGACGAACTGGATCTGAGCCGGAAGCGCAGGGCAGGGGTGGTGGATCGCACCGCCGCCGCCTGGATCCTGCAGGGGGCGCTGGATCGCCTTCGTGATCAGGCGAGCTGGTTGTGATCGCCCTGTTCGCCGGCGTTCTGCCGGTCTTCATCCTGATCGCCCTCGGCTATGGCCTGCGGAAGTCGCACTTCCTGCCGGACGAGACCTGGCGGCCGATCGAGAAGGCGACCATGAGCTACGGCTACGGCCTGTCGG
>CAMLNY010000010.1 GCA_946481405.1 uncultured Brevundimonas sp.
AGGACGCGACGGTGGCGCCGATCGCCAGCGCCACCAGCGCGAACTGCACGCCGCGCAGCACCGCGGTGCGCTGCGACAGCTGCTGCTCGATCTCGCCGAACAGGGCTGAGCGCGCCCGGCATGAAAAAGGGCGCGGACCCTGCGGCCCGCGCCCTCTGTGCGATGTCGCTACGGAAGCCCTAGCCCAGGGCGGCCATCAGCTCCGGCACGACGGTCTTGTAGTCGCCGACGATGCCGTAGTCCGCGACCTGGAAGATCGGGGCGTCGGCGTCCTTGTTGATGGCTACGATGATCTTGGAATCCTTCATCCCGGCGAGGTGCTGGAGGGCCGGGGCGACCACCTTGCCGGTCTGGCCGACCTGATAGTCGTTGGGCGCGTAGCCGGCGTCCACAGCCGCGCGCGAGGCACCGACGGCGGCGCCAAGCTTGTCGGCCAGGGGTTCGATCACTGCGTGGAACTCCTCGGCCGAACCCAGGGCGCGACCTCCCGAGACGACGATCTTCGCCGCGCCCAGTTCCGGGCGATCAGACTTGACCATTTCCTCGCCGACGAAGGCCGCCTTGCCGGCGTCCGTTCCCGCGACGGTCTCGACCGCAGCCGAACCGCCCTCGGCCGCCGGGGCGAAGCTGGTGGGGCGGACGGTGATCACCTTCTTGCCGTCCGACGACTGGACGGTCTCCAGCGCGTTGCCGGCGTAGATCGGGCGCACGAAGGTGTCGGCCGAGACGACCTCGACGATGTCGGAGATCGGGGCGACGTCCAGCCTGGCGGCGATGCGGGGCATGAAGTTCTTGCCGTCCATGGTCGCGGGCGAAAGGATGGCGTCGTAGCCGCCGGCCAGACCGACGACGGTCGCCGTCACGGCCTCGGCCAGCTGGTGACCCAGTTCGCCGCTCTCGGCCAGGAGGACCTTGCGAACCCCGGCGATCTTCGCGGCCGCGTCGGCGGCGGCCTGCGCGCCCTGACCGACGACCAGGATGTCGACGTCGCCGCCGATCGCCTGGGCGGCGGTCACGGTCTTGTGGGTGGTGTCGCGGACGGCCGAACCGTCGTGATCGGCGATGACGAGGACGGCCATCTTACAGCGCTCCCGCGGTCTTGAGTTTGGAGACGAGTTCGGCGGCGTCTGCCACCTTGATCCCGGCCGAGCGCGTCGGCGGGGCGGTCACCTTCACCACCTTCAGACGGTCGGCGACATCGACGCCGTAGTCGGCGACCGCCTTCATGGCGATCTCCTTCTTCTTGGCCTTCATGATGTTCGGCAGGGACGCATAGCGCGGGGTGTTGAGGCGCAGGTCCACCGTGACCACGGCCGGAAGCGGCGCCGACAGGGTCTGGATGCCGCCGTCGACTTCACGGGTGACGGTCGCCTTGCCGCCGGCGATCTCGATCTTCGCGGCGAAGGTAGCCTGGGGCCAGTCCAGCAGGGCGGCCAGCATCTGGCCGACGGCGTTGTTGTCGCCGTCGATGGACTGTTTGCCCATCAGGACCAGATCCGGCTTCTCCTCGTCGACCACAGCCTTGAGCAGCTTGGCCACGGCCAGCGGCTCCAGGTCGGCGTCGGACTGGATCAGGATGCCGCGATCGGCGCCCATGGCGAGGGCGGTGCGGATGGTTTCCTGGGCCTGGGTCACGCCGATGGAGACGACGACGATCTCGGTCGCCGTGCCGGCAGCGTGATGCTCCTTGCCTTCCTTCAGACGCACGGCCTCCTCGACGGCGATCTCGTCGAAGGGATTCATGCTCATCTTTACGTTGGCGAGGTCGACGCCGGTCTGGTCCGCCTTCACGCGGGCCTTGACGTTATAGTCGATCACCCGTTTGACGGGGACGAGAACCTTCATTTGCGCCAGTCCTGGGTTTTGCCGAATTGTTGCGGCAGGGAATGGAACGGGCGAAGAGGCCTGTCAACGTAACGCGACGTGAACTTCACACGTCGCCGCGAGTGGAAAATCGATGAACCGCTTCCTGACCATGCGCCGCCTGTCGATCCTGTTCGGCGGGGTCTTCATCGTTCTGGTGCTCGGCGCCGTGGCCTTCCAGCGCTTCTATGTCGCGCCGGCCGACGCCTGCGAGGCCACGGGCCGCTGGTGGTACGCCGAGGGCCGGGAGTGCGTTCAGCCCATCTATCTGCCCGACATCACCGGTCGTCCGGCGGGTGTGAGCAGGGCCGAGGCCTCGGACCAGCAGAACCGCGAACTGCTGGCCATCGAGGATCGTCTGGCCGCCGAGAAGGCCGCCCGCGCCGCTGCGACCGAGCGCGACCGGGCCGACTACGTTTCGAAGACGGGTCGCTAGACCGCCGCGTCGAACAGGGCGTCGCGGGCGATATCGGGACGGAGCATCGGGAAGAAATGCGTGCCCGCGGGCACGACCTCGACCGAGACCTTCGGCAGGCGCGGCGAGGGTTCGACCGCGCAGGTGGAGCCGCGCTCGGCCTTCAGGATACGGACCGGGGGGCCCGAGGCCTGCAGCGCCTTCCAGGGATCGTGGGACTGGGCGGCGTAGTTGGCCGCCTCCCACGCAGGCTTGCAACTCAGGACGAAGCCCTCGCCGTCCTCGCTCAGGCCGGCGCTCAGGTAGTCGACCAGCATGATGTCGGACCAGCCCCTGAAGGCCCCGCGGTTGCGGTAGGCGGCGAGCGCCTGCTCCCGGCTGTCGAAGCGGGGGCGGCGACGCAGCGCGCCCCGGGCGAGCGGGATCCGGGCCGGCAGCCGGTCGAGGAAGGGCAGATGCAGGGCCGCGACCACCCAGCGTTTCCAGATCACCGGATCGAAGGCCACGATCTGCGAGACCTTCTCCGGCCGTTCGGCGGCGGCGAGGATGGCGGCGGTCGCGCCCATCGAATGGCCGGCCAGAACCACCGGCGGCCCCTCGATCATCTCCAGCAGGGCGACCAGATCATCGCGATGATCCTGCCACCCCCGGCGGCCCCCCATCGTCGTCGGCAGGGTCGTGGCCCCGTGGCCGCGCAGGTCGGGCGCGAGGATGCGAAGGGACGAGGCCAGGGGCGCGAGGATGGAGCGATAGGTCGCCGCGTTGAAGCCGTTGGCGTGGCAGAAGACCAGATCGACCGGCCGCTTCGGATCGCCGAAATCCAGCACCGACATGTCTCCGGCGCCCCATCGGTTGGCGATGGGCACGGTCATGCGGCGGGGCGGGGAGAGCCGTGCAGCGTCCATGACCCCAAACTAGGGAGCCGAAGCCCCTGACGCCAGCGCAATGCCGCTACACGGCAGTTTGCCTATGCCGCTACACGGCAGGCCGGGCACCGTCCATGGGCCTCAATCGTGGTGTGATCGATGGCGTAGCCGGCGGTCTCGGCGGCGCGACGCAGGGCTTCGCCCTCGGGCGGCGCGATCTCTTCGGTCGCCCCGCAGCAGTCGCAGATCAGGAAGGCGGCGGCGTGGGACCTTTCGCCGACCGAGCAGGCGACATAGGCGCTGATCGAGGCGATCCGATGCGCCATCCCGGCTTTTTCGAGGAACTCGAGCGCGCGATAGACCGTCGGCGGCTTGGCCGCGACGCCGTCGGCGCCGTAGCGGGCGATCAGGTCATAGGCCTTCACCGCCTCGCCCGATTCCAGCAGCATTTCCAGCACCCTGCGGCGCGGTGCGGTCATCCGCTCGCCCTGCTGGACGCAGCGCGCCTCGGCGGCGTCGAGGGCGAGCGCGATCTCTCCGGCGCTGAGGCCGGTCTCGTCGTGCGCGTGATCGCAGTGGGAACCCATGGCCAAGAGCTAGGCCGCCTCGCCCCTCCCCGCAACCTTCGCCGCCCCGGCGAGCCCGACAAGCCTTGCAGGAGCGCGGGTTTGCGGCGGCCGGCCGGTTCCGCTAGAAGGCCCGCCTTTCCGACATTCCAGAGCTTCTCGCGTCCATGACCGACACCACCACTTCCCAAGACGCCGGCCTCGACGGCAACGTCCTGTTCTACGGCAAGCCGGAGCCGCTCTCGAGCGACCTGCACGGCAAGCTGGGCGTCAATCCGATCGACAAGCCCTATGCCTTCGTCGCCCAGTCGCACGTCGTGCCGCTGACCGTCACCGAGTTCGCCCCGGCCGCCCTGTCGTACCCGGTCGTCTTCCTGGGCGAGTCCAAGCAGCCGGTCGCGGTCATGGGCCTGCGCCAGTCGGAGAACCTGTATGTCAGCCCGGCCGGCGACTTCCGCCCCGAGGCCTATATCCCGGCCTACGTCCGCCGCTATCCGTTCGTCTTCGCCAACGACGCCCAGAACCAGCGCCTGATCCTGTGCATCGACCGCGCCGCCCCCTTCATCGCCGAAGGCGGCCAGTCGCCGCTGTTCGAGAACGGCCAGCCGACCGACTACGTCAACCAGGCCATGGAGTTCTGCAACAACTTCGAGCAGGAGCGCCAGCGCACAGACGGCTTCGTCAAGCTGCTGACGGACATGGACCTGTTCGACGTGCGTGAAGCCGTCTTCACCCCGCGCAACGAAAAGGGCGAGCCGGGGCAGCCGCAGAAGCTGGCCGACTACTACGCCGTGTCGGAAGACAAGCTGAAGGCCCTGCCGGCCGAGAAGCTGGCCGAACTGCGAGACAACGGCGCCCTGGGCCAGATCTACGCCCACCTGGTGTCGCTGCTGGGCTGGGACCGCCTGATCGCCCTCGCCTTCCAGCGCGCCAGCGAAACCGGCGAACTGACGGCCGGAAACGCCTGATCGGCTTGAGCCCAAACGAAAAGGCCCGGTCTCGCGACCGGGCCCTTTTTGTTGGTCGGCGAAGACCTACCGCCGGACGAAGACCCCGCGCGTCAAGCAGGAGAACACCAGCCGACCGCCTTCATCGAGCAGGTCGTGCTGGGCGATGACGATGCCCTTGTCGTCGCCCACGGGGTCCTTGCCCATCACCGTCATCCGTCCGCGCAGAAGTTCGCCCGCGGGCGGATTGCGCATGAAGCGCAGGCCGTCGACGGCCAGCACCTTGGACTGGGCCCAGCCGGCGGCCTTGTCGGCCGCCAGCCGGCTCCACAGCGAATAGACCAGGGCCTCGGGCACGCCATAGGCCGGGTCCCAGCCGGGCGCGAAATTCGCCACGAACAGGGCGATCGCCGCCTCGTCCACGGCCGTGGCGCCGAGCTGCAGCACCTGACCGGTCTCGAGATCCTCGAAATGGACGTGAAGCGGGTCGCTCATGGTCTGTCCTCAGGCGGGTTCTTCGGACACCCGTACCAGAAGCTTGCCGTCGTGGTCGCCGGTGAAGAGGCGGTTCAGCGAGGTGACCGCGCCTTCCAGACCATTGTCGACGTGGACCTTCCACTGGACCTTGCCCGAGGCCAGCCACGGACCGACCTCGGCCACGAACTCCCTGGCGCGCGGCGAATAGTCCATCACGAGGAAGCCCTGAACCGTCATGCGGTGGGTGATCAGGCGGCTGAGATCAGGCGAGGGCGGGCGTTTGGTGGCGTTATAGGCCGAGACCATGCCGCAGACGGCCATGCGGGCGTGGATGTTCAGACGGTTCCACACCGCGACCATGATGTCGCCGCCGACGTTCTCGAAATTGAGGTCGATGCCGTTCGGGGCCAGACGGTCCAGCGCCTCGCTGACGTCCTCGCCCTTGTAGTCGATGGCGGCGTCGAAGCCGAGCTCCTCGGTCAGCCAGCGGCATTTCTCGGGCCCGCCCGCGATGCCGATGACATAGGCGCCCTTCTGCTTGGCGATCTGGCCGGCGATCGAGCCGACGGCCCCGGCGGCGGCCGAGACGACCATCACCTGACCCGGCTCGGGCCGCAGGACGTCGGTGACGCCGGCCCAGGCGGTCAGGCCCGTCATGCCCAGCACCGACATGTTCGCCGTCAGCGGCAGGCCGGGCGCGCGGTGCACGCGGCTGACGCCGTTCTCGGGCACGACGCCATAGTCGGACCAGCCGCCCATAGCCGTGGTGACCAGATCGCCGACGGCGTGCTTGTGGGACTTCGACTCCTCGATCACGCCCAGCGTCAGGCCGCGCATGACGTCGCCCAGACCCACCGGCGGCAGATAGCCGACCGCGTCGTTCATCCATGTCCGGTTGGTCGGGTCCAGCGACAGATAGATGGTCCGGATCAGGACCTCGCCGTCCTTCAGCTCGGGCACGACGTTGTCGACCAGCTCCAGGTCGCCGTCCTTGATCAGGCCCTGCGGTCGCTGGCGCAGCACCCACTGACGGTTCTTGAGGGCCATGGTCGTCTCCGGTTGGTTTCTTTTGCAGACGCACATAATGCCCCGCCCTGCGGCCAAGGCAAAGAAAAAGGGCGACCCTCTTCGGGTCGCCCTAGTGGCATCATCGAGAATGAGGCGCGGAGGCGGCAGGACCAGCTGCGGCCGGTCCAAGTCGGGGGGGCGTCGCCGCCTCCGCATGTTGAGAACACCGTCATTCATATACCGTTCCCCGGTTCGGCGAACTTTTTTCGCGCTTGAGAGCAAGTGAGCGCCGTCGGAACGGCTCCGCTCGCCGGAACGTTCTCGAAGCCGAACACCCAAACGCCAGAGGACGCCTCGATGACCCACAACGATCCCCACTCCCAGGCGGCGGACGCCGTCCATGAGGGCCGGCCCGTGGAAGGGCAATACGTCAAGCAGGGCAAGGGCGGGGTGCGGATCAGCATCGTTCTTGCCGCCGCCTTTGTCCTGACGGCGATCGGCTTCTTCGTCGTCTATCTGGCCTATAGCGGAGCCTTCTCGAGCGCCAACGCCAACGACGGGGACCAGGCCGTCGATGCGGCCGCCTTCCAGGACGCCGGAGAAATTCCCGCCGCCGACGCCCCGACCGCCGCGAACGGCACGGGCGAGGCGGCGCCTGTGCCGACCGGCGAAGCCCCGAACGTCAACGCCCCCACCGCTCCCTCCACCTGAGGGGGTTGGGATTGAAAGCAGAAAGCCCCGCCGGATCGCTCCCGCGGGGCTTTTCTTGGCCTGAAGACCGCCGCCTGAATGTCAGGCCGCTTCCCTCTGGCGGGTCGGGTGGAAGAACAGGGCCTGGGAGATCGCGGCCTTCACCGTCTCCGGCTGGAAGGGCTTGGTGATCAGGAAGGTCGGCTCCGGGCGCTCGCCGGTCAGCAGGCGCTCGGGGAAGGCAGTGATGAAGATTACCGGCACGTCGAACTTCTTGAGGATGTCCTTGACCGCGTCGATGCCCGACGAGCCGTCGGCGAGCTGGATGTCGGCCAGAACCAGACCCGGACGATGACGGGCGACGGCGTCGACGGCCTCGTCATGGGTGGTGGCGGTGCCGGTGACATTGTGACCCAGTTCGCGAACCAGGCTCTCGATGTCGGCCGAGATGATGGCCTCGTCCTCGATGATCAGAACGTCGGTGGCCAGTTCGGCGTCGATCTCGGCCTGGGCGTCGCCGATCAGCTTCTCGACCGAATGGGCGTCGGCCGACAGGATCTGGGCCGCTTCCGATGGCGTGAAGCCTTCCAGCGCCGTCAGCAGGAAGGCCTGACGCGACCGGGGGGCGATCCGCATCAGGCGGCGCGAGGCGTCGTCCTGGCTCTCGAGACCGCTGCCGTCCTCCAGTTGGGCGCCCGTGGTCGACCAGATGGTGTGGAACACATGATACAGCGCCACCCGCGGCGTCATGTCCGGCGACAGCTGGCGTTCGCCGGCGGCCAGGGCTTCCAGGGCCACGCGGACGTAGTTGTCGCCCGTCGCCTGATCTCCCGTGAGGGCGCGCGCATAACGACGGACATAGGGCAGGTGCGGCGCGAGTCTGGCCAGTAGGCTCATTGAGGTAGTCCCCGACAAATCAAACGATGCGACCCGTTTCACCGGACCGTGCTTGGCAAGCTGAACGTAGCACTACCGCCACGGTTCCCGAGGGTTCCGATTTAGCTTCACCATAAAATGAGATAGCGACGGAACCCGGGTTCGTCGGCGACGTTGTCGGGGCTGAACAACAAGCCCGGCGAGTAGAGCCGGCGCGTACTCGTGAATGAGATCAACGATTGGCGGCGCAGACATACATGATCGACTCTTCGGACTCCGGGCGAAAAACCAGGCCGACCGGCGAGGCTCCCCTTGAGGAAGCGCGCCTGCGCCAGCAGGCCATCGGCGTGAAGCTGCGCCACATGTTCGACGAGGTCGTCAACGAGCCCGTACCGGACGAATTCCTTGAGATCCTGCGCCGTGCCGACGAGCGCAAATCCGGCGAGGACAAGGCGTGAGCGCGTCTTCCGGCCGCTCGACCGCGCCCAAGCCGCCTTCCGCCGATGACGAGGGCTTCAAGCGCGAACTGGTCCACCTCATCCCGCATCTGCGCGCCTTTGCCCGCACCCTGACCGGCGATCCGACCGCCGCCGACGACCTGGCGCAGGACGCCATGATGAAGGCCTGGGACGCGCGCGCCAGCTATCAGATGGGCACGAACATGAAGGCCTGGACCTTCATGATCCTGCGCAACCAGTTCTATTCGGAGAAGCGCCGCTCCTGGCGGTCGTCGCAACTGGATCAGGAGGCGGCCGAGCGGACCTTGGTCGCCGTCGACGATCCGGAGGCGCCCGTCGCCCTCGACGAACTGCGTCAGGCCCTGAACACCCTCCCCGAGGAACAGCGCGAAGCCCTGATCCTCGTGGGGGCCGGCGGCTTCGCCTATGAAGAGGCGGCCGAGATCTGCAACTGCGCCGTCGGCACGGTGAAGAGCCGCGTCAGCCGGGCCAGGAAGGCGCTTCAGGCCACGCTCGAACGCGGCGGCTACGACCGCGACGGTCGGGCGGCCGGCGACGCCATGCGCTCCATTCTCGCCGACGCCGATCGCCTGAGCGGCGCGCGACAAGGCTGACCATGGACGTCTCAGGGCCCGCGCGGGGCCGCATCGCCCGGCGCGCGGCTTCTTCCTTCGGACGGTTCTGGGCGCGGGGCGTCAGCGCGCCGCGCGTTCAGGGCATTCGATTCCGACTGGGTCTGGCCATGGCCATCGCCCTCCTGCCCATCCTGCTGCTCGGCGCCTTCCAGGCCCAGGTGGAGTTCCGGCGTCAGGCCGAGGATCGCCGCGCCGACCTGCAATTCGCCGCCGAACGCACCGCTGAGGCTGCGAAGTTCCGGCTCGATTCGGCCGCCTTGTTGCTGGCCGCCATGGCGCCCGAGGCTTCCGCCCCGATCTGCGGCCCGCGTCTGGCCGGTCTGGTCCAGCGCCTCGACGACTACGGCGCCTTCTACCGCATCGGCGCCGGCGGCCAGATCGTCTGCGATTCCCGTCCGACCGCTCTGGTGGCCGACGGCCCCGTCTTCGCGGGCGAGTCCTGGTTCCAGCGTCTGAAATCGGGAGAGGATGTCGCCCTGGCCCGCGCCTCGGCGGGCCTCAGCCAGACGCCGGCCCTCGTCATCGGCGTGCGCTGGGAGCGCCCGCACGGCGTCTTCGCCGGCGCCATGGCGGCGATCATGCCGCTGGCCGAGCTGCAGCCCGACATCACCGACCCCGCCCTGCCCGAGGACGCCCAGGCCGCCCTGACCGACGCCGAAGGCCGCATTCTGGTGTCGACCGACGCCGACGCCTTCCCGGAAGGCTCGGGCCTGCTGGGCTGGGTCGAGCGTGCGCGCGCGGGCCAGTCCGCGATGTTCGAGGCCGACGCCGCCGACGGCGAGCATCGCGACTACGCCGGGGCCGCCCTGGCCGGCCGCGACGTCTATGTCGTCATCTCGGCCCCCTCGCCCGGCTGGCTGTCGTGGGCGCGTCTGAACCCCATCGGCGTCCTGCTGCTGCCTCTCGCAGCCTGGCTGACCGCCTTCGCCGCCGTGATGATGGTGTCCGAGCGGATCGTGGTGCGCTGGCTCGACTATCTGGAGCGGATCGCCGCCCTCTATGCGCGCGGCCGCTATTCGGTCCGCCCCGTGCAGGCCGCCCACGCCCCGGCCGAAATCCGCCTTCTCGCCCAAACGCTGGACGAACTGGCCGAGGCCATCGCCACCCGCGACCGCTCGCTCAATGAAAGCCTGTCGGAGAAGGACGCGCTGATGCGCGAGATCCATCACCGGGTGAAGAACAATCTGCAGATCATCTCGTCCCTGCTGTCGATGCAGCAACGGGCCCTGAAGGATGAGCCGGCCAAGGCGGCGCTGGGCGACACGCGCCAGCGCATCTCGGCCCTCGCCCTGATCTACCGCACCCTCTACCAGTCCGACGACATCCGCCGCGCCGACGCGCGCGAGTTCCTGACCGAACTGGTGGGCCAGATGGTGGCTTCGGGGTCCGGGCGCGGCCATGCCGTCACCAGTTCGATCGAAGCCGACAGTCTGGTCGTCGATCCGGACAAGCTGGCTCCGCTGGCCCTGTGGCTGGTCGAGGCCGTGACCAACGCCCAGAAGCACGCCTTCGTCGGCCGCGGCGGCGCGCTCGAGGTCCGCTTCCGCGTCCACGGCGACACCTCGACGCTGGAGGTCGAGGATGACGGTCCGGGCATGACCGAGGAGGCGGCCCGGGCCGGGGTCGGCCGGACCCTGATGGGCGCTTTCGCCAAACAGCTGCGCGGCGAGGCCGAGCTGGTTGCCGCGCCCGGCGGCGGCACCATCGCCCGCATGGTGTTCGCCACGCCCGAGGCCGTCGTCCCGACAAATCCCGACGATCTGAAACCCTCCGACGCCCCGGTCCGCCCCGGAACCCTCAGCCGGACATCGCGTTGATCTTCCACACGGCGGGATCTCCCCACCGCCCCGAGATTCAGGAGTATCCGATGCGCAAGATTTTCGTACTGGTCGCCGCCGCCGCCGCCCTGACGACCGCCGCCTGCAACACCATCTCCGGCGTCGGCCGTGACACCGCCGCAGCCGGCAACGCCGTCACCGGCGCGGCCGAGGAAGCCAAGAACTAAACGGGTCATCCTCC
>CAMLNY010000011.1 GCA_946481405.1 uncultured Brevundimonas sp.
AACACGCCCATGAAGGTGCCGACCAGGGCGCCGCCGATCATGCCGCCCAGAACTTCCGGCGGCTCGGTGATCGAGCCCATGGTCTTGATGACCCCCAGAACGGCCGCGACGATGCCCAGCGCCGGCAGGGCGTCGGCCAGGTTCTGGATGGCGTGCGGGGCGGCGGCGGCCTCGTGATGGTGCTTCTCGAGCTGCTTCTCCATGGCGTCCTCGATCTGGTGAGGATCCTCCAGGTTCATCGTCATCATCCGCAGGGTGTCGCAGATGAAGTCGATGGCGAAATGGTCCTTCATCACCTTCGGGTACTTCTGGAAGATGGTGGACTCGGCCGGCTTCTCGATATGGCTTTCCAGGGCGATGACGCCCTTGGACTTCATCGTCTTGGTCAGGGCGAACAGCAGGCTCAGCAGGTCCTTGTAGTCCTGCTTCTTCCACTTCGGCCCGGCGAACGCCTTGCCGAAGCCGGCGAGGCCCGACTTGACCACCTGCAACGAGTTGGAGATCAGGAAGGCGGAAATGCCCGCCCCGCCGATGGCCATCAGTTCGTGCGGCGCGGCGTGGGTGAGGACGTCGAACTTGCCGCCCGAGATCGCATAACTGCCGAACACGAGCGCGAACAGCAGCACCAGGCCGATAATCTGAAACATGTAGGCGTCCGACGTCCCCGAGAGAGGGGCCGAATATCGCCGTTAATGATTAACCGGGGCTTGCGATCAGAGACGCCCGATCAGAGGCGGTTGTGGCCGCTCTGGATCGCCGCGAAGCCGTCGGCCGTCAGCCTGACGTAGCCCGACTTGCCGCCCCGAACGTACACCTGACCGTCGATCTTCGAGGGATCGAAGCCGTCGGCGACCAGATCGACCTTGCGGTATTTGAACGTCCCGGTCGTCTCCAGCGTCTTGGCCAGACGGATGAAGACCGGCGGGGCATAGTGGGGCAGCTGTTCGTCGGCCCAAGCGGCGAAGTCCTTGGCCGAGAACCTGCCCTCGACCACCAGCGTCACCATCCCCGCCTTGCCCTCGGCGCCCGGGACCGGGACGCCGTAGGCGATGACTTCCTTGACCCCCGGCGCGTCGACCAGCCGCTGTTCGACCTCGGCGGTCGAGACGTTCTCGCCCTTCCAGCGGAAGGTGTCGCCGATCCTGTCGACGAAGTAGAAATAGCCTTCCTTGTCCTGACGCATCAGGTCGCCGGTGCGGAACCAGCGGTCGCCGCGCTGGAACACGTCGGTCAGAATTTTCTTCTCGGAGGCGGCCTTGTCGGCGTAGCCCGAGAAGTCGTGGCGCACGTCGTTGCCGATCATGCCGATCGCCTCGCCGACCTCCCCGACAGAAGCTTCAGCGACCAGACCATTGGGGCTGCGGACCGGCTCTTCGGTATCGACGTCGAAGGCCGCCAGACGGATGTTGATCTGCTTCTTCAGGAACTTCGGCACCCTGCCGATCGCACCCTGCTTCCCGTCGAAATTGAACAGGGAGACGTTGCCCTCGGTCGAGCCGTAGAACTCCAGGATCTGGGGGATGGCGAACCGCTGCTGGAACTCGGGCCAGACGTCGGGGCGCAGGCCGTTGCCGAACGCCAGCCGGATCTTGTGGCCGCGCTCGCCCTCCTGCTCGGGGCAGTTGACGAGATAGCGGCACAGCTCGCCGATATAGACGAACATGGTGGCGCCCGACGTGTTCACGTCGTTCCAGAAGCTGGATGCCGAGAACTTGCGCCGCAGCACCAGCCGCCCGCCGTTCAGCAGGGCGGGGCCGACCCCGACCAGTCCGCCGGTCGAGTGGTACAGCGGGAGGACGTTGAAGATCCGGTCGGTCGGCGTCGATTCCGTGCAGCCGGCGAACGCCCGCATATAGGTCCGCGCACGAGCGTGATGGATCCGGGCCGCCTTCGGCATGCCGGTCGTGCCGGAGGTGTAGATGAACAGCGCGGTATCGCGGTTGGTGATGCCGTCCCGGATGCTTCGGTTCGGGCGCACCGACGATCCGCTGCGGACGGCGTTGTCCAGTCCGCGCCGTTCCGACACCTCGTCGGCGTCCTTCAGGCCCAGCACCCACAGCATCATGGTGCGGGTGACGAAGGGCCGGGCCTCCTCGCACTTCTTCCAGGTCTCCTCGTCCGCCACCACCACCGCCACTCCGGCGATGTTCAGGCAGTGGGCCAAGGCCTGGCCGGTCAGATTGGTGTTGATCAGGGCGGTCGCGATGCCGGCTTTCGAGAAGCCCATCCACGCGGCGATGTATTCGGCCCGGTTGGTCATCACCAGACCGATGACGTCGGTCCGGCGCAGGTTCCGGCTCCGCGCCCAATGGGCGTAGCGATTCGCCATACCGTCCAGGTCGCGATAGGTCAGCGAGCGGTGCTCGTCCTCGAGCGCGACGTTGTCGGGGAATTTGTCGACGGCTTCCTCGAAGTCGCCGGTCACCGCGATCGAGGAGCCGAGGCTGATGCGCCGCAGGACGCGGCACCGAAAAAGCGGTCGCGGATACCGCTGATCCTTGGGCTGGTGCTGTTCCTGGCGCTGGGCGACGGCTTCCTCGAAGTCGTCGCAGACCAGTACGTCGCTATCGAGGGCGATCGGCTTGATGCGCTTCAGCAGCCGACGAAGACCGGCCGCGAACTTGAGATCGCGTCGGATGTTGGCCGCCAAACCCATGGTCGCAGTCGCTCCGTATGCAGGCGTAAGTCAGATCTGGTGATGAACAAGCCCGGTGGCGGGGTCAACCGGCGGGAGAATCCGTAACGTCGGTCGACGCCGTTTCCGCCCGGGAGTGGCGCCGTTGCGTCGGCGCCGCAGGGGAAATCTGAGGCTTTCGAGCGCGTCTCTGGTCTCGACGGGCTTTGAGATTACGGCAAAACGATCGTCTGGATGGCAAGATTTGGTCCGCTTTTGCGGGGATCGCGGCCGGTTTGTGTCAATCCCGGTCTTTCTTCTGGGCGACAAGATTCTTTCGGAACCTCGCTAGCTGACAGTTGTTCTTTCGGCCTCACTTCTGGAGGACCGCAGATGACTGTGACCTATACCGACGACACCATGCGGAACACTTCGGTGGATTCCGAAACCTTCGTTCCGCGTTACGCCCGCGCCAAACGCTCCCGGAAGGGCGTAAAGACCTGGATGATCCTCGCCCCCATCGGCGGCGTGGCCCTGATCGGCGGGGCAGCCGCCATGATCATGGGCGGCGGCTCCGAGACCCAGCCGCTGGCTGAGCCCGAACCGGCCGCCCCGCTGGTCCAGCCGCTCGAAGCCGCTCCGGCTCCGCTGGAAAGCTCGGTCGCCCCGGCGGCCCTGACGTCGACCACGCCCGCCGCGACCCCGGCCCCGGTCGTCCGTGAGGCCGCTCCGGCCCCGGCTCCCGCCGTCCAGCGCCGCGCCGCGCCGGTCGAACGTCGCGCCGCCCCAGCCCCGGCCGTGACCCCGCGTGAAGAGTTCGCCCAGGAACTGACCGGCCCTCAGCCCTACGTCGCCGCCCGTCCGACGGAATCGGTTCAGTCCCCGCTGGCGCCGGCCCCCACGCCGACGCCCCGCGCCCCGGCGATCCAGACCACCCCGCTCAACTAGAAGCTTCAGACGACCGGAAAGCCCCCGGTTCCCACCGGGGGCTTTTTGATGCGCGCGGCTCAGGTCGCGGGCGAGACGCGCCAGATGACGTTGCCGACGTCGTCGGCGACGAGCAGGGCCCCCAGCCGGTCGACTTGCACCCCCACGGGCCGGCCCATGGCGTCGCCGTCATCAGTCAGGAAGCCGGTCAGGAAGTCCTGCGGCGGTCCGTTCGGAACCCCGTTGGCGAAGGGCACGAAGATCACCTTGTAGCCGGCGCGCGGTTCGCGGTTCCACGACCCGTGCTGACCGACGAAGGCGCCGTGGCTGTAGGCGGTCGGGAAGGCGGTTCCCTCATAGAAGGTCAGGCCCAGCGACGCCGTGTGCGCCCCCAGCGCGTAGTCGGGCGCGATGGCGGCGGCGACCCTGGCCGGATCCTGCGGCTGCACCCGCGCATCCAAAGTCTGGCCATAGTAGCTGTACGGCCAGCCGTAAAAGCCGCCGTCCCTTACCGAGGTCATGTAGTCGGGGACCAGATCGTTGCCGAGCTCGTCCCGCTCGTTCACCGACACCCACAGCGCCCGGCTGTCCGGCTGCCACGCCATGCCGACCGGGTTTCTCAGGCCCGAGGCGAAGACCCGTTGCGCCCCCGTGGCGACGTCAATCTCCTGGATGGCCGCGCGGCCCTCCTCCTCGTCCATGCCGTTCTCGCCGATGTTCGAGTTCGACCCGACCCCGACATAGAGTTTCGTCCCGTCGGCGGAGGCGACCAGCGACTTGGTCCAGTGGTGGTTCCGCCCGGCCGGCAGGTCGGCGATCTTCACGGCCTGCGCCGTGATCTGCGTCTGTCCCGTCTGATAGGGGAAGGCCACCACCGCATCGGCGTTGGCCACGAACAGCCTGTCGCCGACCAGCGCCATGCCGAAGGGCGACATCAGGTTCTCGAGGAAGGGCGTCTTCGTCTCGGCCACCCCGTCCCCGTCGGCGTCGCGCAGCAGGGTGATGCGGTCCGCGCTGGGCGGCGCGGCGCCCGCCTGTTTCATGACCAGCCCCATGACCCAGCCGCGGATGCCGCCCGACTTTCCTTCGGGCTTGGGCGGCGCATTGGTCTCGGCGACCAGGATGTCGCCATTGGGCAGGCGATAGAGCCAGCGCGGATGATCAAGCCCGGTCGCGAAGGCCTGCACCCGGAACCCCTGCGGCGCCGTCGGCATGGCGCCGTCGGGCCAGCCCACGGCCGGGGCGATGTTCACCGTCGGCAGAAAGGCGTTCCGATGCGGCGCGACCAACGTCGGATCGGCGCCGTAGGTCGCCCCTTCCGGCGCCAGCGGCCCGCTGCCGCATCCGTTCAGGGTCAGGGCGCAGGCGGCGAGCAGGAGAGGGCGGTGCATCGGGGCCTCCTCAGAAGGCGGGGAATTCGAGACGGCTTACATCATAGCCCAACGCCCGCGCCCGCTCGACCAGGGCGGCGCGTTCGGCGTCGCTGGGGACCTCGCGCGTGTAGATCCAGAGCTTCTCGAATTTCGGATCGGCCGAGATGAACCAGCTGTAGTCCTCGGCATGGTCCAGCACCCAGTATTCCCAGGTGATCAGGCCGCCCAGATATTGCGCCCTGAGCTTGGCGTTGAAACCGGGATCGAGGATCGTCCCGGAGGCGCCGATGGCCTTTTCCGGTCCCTGCGGCGTGTCCCGCTGACAGGTGTCCCGCACGCCGATCCGCGTCGGCGACTGGATCACATAGGTCGTCGCCCCGGCCACACAGCCATCGGTCAGACGCATGGGCAGGCGGGCAATCTCCAGCCAGCGACCGGTATAGAACCGTTCCAGATCCACGGCGCGCGCGGGCTGGGGCGCGCGGATCTGATCGGCGGGAATGGATGTGGCGCAGGCGCTGAGGCTCAAAACGGCCGCGGCGGCCAGGATCAGGGTTCGGATCGACATCGGCGTTGTCCTCGCGCGGGATGGAAACCGCAGATACGAGACCAGTCGCGTTCCCGGACGCTCAACCCGCCTCGAGATCTTTCGGCACACGGATCCGCCGGAACCGCGCCTCCACGAACGCGTAGAGGCCGAAGGCGATCAGACCGACCGCGGTCATACCCAGCATGATCGCCCCGCCCGGTTGCCGCTCCAGCGCCTCAAGCGCCGTGCCGAAGGTCTCCACCCGATCTGACCGGGCCCGGTAGCCGGCGAGCGTCACGAACAGGGCGAGGGGCAGATAGGCCAGCCCCCGCGCGATATAACCGACCCGCGCCAGCGGCAGGACCCATCGGCAGACCGTCTTCGAACAGACCAGGGTGGCCGCAAAATCGTTGACGAACCCCATGACAATGTTGCCGATCCCGACGCCCGCGATGATCAGGCCGATGATCATCAGCGCCGCCCCGCCGAACGGCAGGCCCAGCAGAACCGAGGCCTTCTCCTGGTTCTCCGCCAGCTGCTCGGCGCCCATGTTTGATCCGACCTCGTCCAGCAGCTCGAACACCCCCGAGGCCAGGACCGCATAGGCCGCGCCGCTCGTGGCCTGCGTCGCCCGGACGGCCCAGCCGTTCAGGTCCGAGCCCTCGTGATCGATGTCGAACACGGCCTGCAGCACCCGCCAGCCGACGAAGGCCCACAAGCCCGCTCCGATCAGGATCAGCCACAACCGCCCGAACGGCTGCTGGGCCAGGACATAGAGTGCGCCGTGCGGATCGACCGCCTGACCCCGCATGCCGATGGCCGAGGCCAGCATCAGGATGCCGACCGACACATAGACGAAGCCGTTCGCCGCGAACCCGAACCGCGACGACGCCTCCAGCGCCTCATGCAGACGCGGAAACCGGTCGCGCCAGGTCCGCCGCCGGCGGACCCGGTCGATCAGTCTCTCGGCGAAGGCGGGCAGGGCGACGGACATCGGCTCTCGATCAAGCGGAGCCGTTCAACGCCGGAGGGTCGGGATGGCTCCCGGGCGGCCGCCAGAGCACATCCGGGTTGCCACCCTTCAACCGATTTGCCAGCGTGCGACCATGCACATTCGGAAGTTGCTTGCTCTGGGACTGTTCGCTCTCACCGGGTGCGCCTCCTTTCCGCAGAGGCCGGTTCTGACCGGCTACGATCCGGCGCCCTACGGCGATGCGTTCAGAGCCGCGGCGACAGAAGCCGTCATTCGCAGCCGGCTGGGCGCGGGCTTCTACGAGGTCTTTCAGGACAAGGCCCATACGATCAACATGTCCGGGCGCTGCACGGAGGCCGCCCTCGAGCAATTCCTGGCGAAGGACATCGGATGCTGGCTGCTGTTCCCCGGCGACAATGCTGAGTGCCGCGAGCAGGATCTCTGCATCCGTCTTCTGGCCGATCGCCGGCTCTTCAGCGATCCGGCCATCCGGTCGGATATCGAACAGGCGTTACTGAAGCCGTGCGACGCCCTGACGTCTCCGGAGACGGTTCTTCAACCGCGCTGGCCGTCGAGGGTCGGGAAGACCGCGGCCGCCAGTTGGGCCATCCTGCGATGTGGAAGCCGACGTCAGGTCATCGGGCGTGAGATCGTCGTGCAGGAAGAAGGGGCGGACGCCGTGATCCTCTTCCGGTTCGAACTGACTGACGCCGCAAGATCGTCGCCTCTGGCTTAAACCACCCCATCCCCCACCGTCGACCGCGCCACAGCCTCCGCCACCTTGATCCCGTCCACGGCGGCCGAGAGGATGCCGCCCGCGTAGCCGGCGCCTTCGCCGGCGGGGAACAGGCCGCGCACGTTCAGGCTCTGGAAGTCGGCGCCGCGCGTCATGCGGATGGGCGAGGAGCTGCGTGTCTCCACCCCCGTCAGCACGGCCTGGGCGTCGTCATAGCGGGGGATTTTTCGGCCGAACACGGGCAGGGCCTCGCGCATGGCGGCGATCACATACTCCGGCATCAGGGGCGCCAGGTCGGTCGGGGTCACGCCGGGTTTGTAGCTTGGCACCACCTCGCCCAGCGCCGTCGACGGCCGTCCCGCCAGGAAGTCGCCGACCAGCTGGCCCGGCGCGAAATAGTCGCCGCCCCCGGCCTGATAGGCGCGGGTCTCCAGATCGCGTTGCAGCTCGATCCCCGCCAGCGGATGGTCGCTCGGATAGTCCTCGGGCGAGATGCCGACCACGAAGCCCGAGTTGGCGTTCCGCTCGTTGCGTGAATACTGGCTCATGCCGTTGGTGACGACGCGGCCCGGCTCGCTGGTCGCCGCCACCACCGTCCCGCCCGGGCACATGCAGAAGCTGTAGACCGTCCGCCCGTTCGAACAGTGGTGCGACAGGGAATAGGCCGCCGCCCCCAGATCGGGGTGCCCCGCGCACGGACCGAACAGGGCCCGGTCGATCCACGATTGCGGATGCTCGATGCGGAAGCCGATGGAGAAGGGCTTGGCCTCGATATGGACGCCCCGCTCGTGCAGGGTCTGGAAGGTGTCGCGCGACGAATGGCCGATGGCGAAGACCACATGGTCCGCCTCCAGCACCTCGCCCGTGTGCAGGCGCAGGCCCCGCAGACGGCCCTGATCCAGCTCGATGTCCACGACCCGATGCTCGAACCGGTATTCGCCGCCCAGAGCCTCGATCTTCTCGCGCATGGCCTCGACCATGGTCACCAGGCGGAAGGTGCCGATGTGCGGATGGGCCTCGGTCAGGATCTCCTCGGGCGCCCCGGCCGCAACGAACTCGGTCAGCACCTTGCGGGCCAGGAAGCGCGGATCCTTGATCTGGCTGTAGAGCTTGCCGTCGGAGAAGGTGCCGGCCCCGCCCTCGCCGAACTGCACGTTCGACTCGGGGTGCAGCTGGCTCTTGCGCCACAGCGCCCAGGTGTCCCTGGTTCGCTCCCGCACCACCTTGCCCCGGTCCAGAATGATCGGCCTGAACCCCATCTCGGCCAGGATCAGCCCGGCGAACAGCCCACACGGCCCGGCCCCGATGACGACGGGCCTCAGAGGCATATCCTTCGGCGCTGTCGCGACAGGACGATAGGCGACGTCGGGCGTCGGCTTCACATGCGGGTCTTCGGCGAACCGCGCCAGCACCGCTGCCTCGTCCCGGACTTCGACGTCCAGGATATAGACCTTCAGGATCGCCGACTTCTTCCGTGCGTCATGCGCCCGCTTCCACACCGACCACGAGATCAGGTCGGGCTCGGACACGCCCAGACGCTCCGTGATCGCGGCGGGCAGGGCCTCCGGCGGGTGGTCGAGGGGCAGCTTGATTTCGGACAGGCGCAACATCGGCGGCCTTGTAGCCGCTCGTGATGGCAAAGGCATGGAGAAGATCGGCGTCGCGTTCCGGCTCGGAATGATGATTTTCCGCCCGCGGAGGAACGTTCAAGCCGGCAAGCGCTTCAAGTCTGTCGACCGCTTCGGGCCCAAGCTTGGCATCAAGCGGTAGACAGTCGAAAATGGTTAATATAACCGTGGTTCAGGCGGTTCGCAGACCTCCCTCCAGGGTTCGCCTGTCAGGGGAAAAAGCGAGTTCTCGCAGGGACTTGAGAGGGGAGCTGAAAATGGATCCGATCACTTCGATCGTGGCCTCCATGCTGATCTCGGGCGCTGCAGCGCCGGACGGCCATGGCTGCCCCGAAGCGCCGCACTACGGCGACGTGCCCTGCTCGTGCACGCGCGTCGTCGACTTCTACGGTCCGTGGACCGGCGGTGGCGCAGGCTGGCCGGGACCGGGCGGCTGGGGACCGCCGATCAACAATCCGGGACCCGCGATTCACGTCTCGGCGCCCGGCGTTCGCGTGATCGGGCGCCCGATCAACGTCGCCGGCCCGGCCGTCTACATCGCCGCCCCGCCCGTCTATGTCGACGCGCCGCCGATCCGCATCGCCCCGGCCCAGATCTACGTCCAGCGTCCGGAGGTCCATGTCCGTCCGTCGCAGGTCCTGATCGAGCCGCCGCAGGTTCATTTCTCGGACTGCGACGACGGCACGGTCTGCACGCCTGTCGAAGACGGCAGTGGCGGGGGCCACGGGGCAGTTCCGCCTTCGATGGGCGAGTCCGCCGTGCTTTCGTCAAGGGTGTCGCCGCCCCCTCCGCCGCCCGCGCCCGAGGCCGGTGCGCCTCCGTCCGGCATGCAGCCGCCCCCTCCGCCCCGCGCCCCATACTATCCCCCCAGACAGGATCGAAACTGACTGTGACGGCCGACGCCCGCGTACGGACGACAGCGCCGACGGGCAGCCCTGCCGCCCGGAGCCGCAGGATCCGGCGAGCGGTCGGCGCCGCTGGTCTGGCTCTCGGGCTCATTTTCGCCCTGTCCTCCACGGCGGTCGCGCGACCGTACCCTGCACTCGACCCGGCGGACGCCGTCGAACGGGGCGCCTCGCCCGCCGTTCAACAGCTGAAGTCATGGGTTCTCGCGACCGGCGACAATCAGGGCCTGCCCTTCGTCCTCATCGACAAGGTCAACGCCCGCGTCTTCGCTTTCAGCCGCGACGGGATGCTGCTGGGGGATGCCCCCGTTCTTCTGGGTCTGGCGCGAGGCGATATCGCCCCGCCCGACATCGGCGAACGTCCCCTGTCCGCCATCGGGCCGGAAGACCGCATCACGCCGTCGGGGCGGTATGTCGCCGGGATCGGGGATAATCTGACCGGGAAAAACGTGCTCTGGATCGACTATGCCGGCGCGCTCTCGCTGCATCGCGTCGTGGCGGGCCGACCGGCCGACCGTCGTCTGCAACGCCTGACCTCGCCGACCGTCGAGGACAACCGCATCTCCTACGGGTGCGTGAACGTCCCGGTCGCCTTCTTCGAGGAGACCATCGAACCGGCCTTCAGCGGCACGGCGGGGATCGTCTACATTCTGCCCGAGACCATGTCGCTCGCCGAGGTTTTCCCGGGCGCCTGATCGGTTTTTGGGACGACGGCGCGACCACTCAACGCCGCGTAAATGTCAGCAGTTGGCGACTTCCTCGGTTCCACCGTCTTGAGCCC
>CAMLNY010000012.1 GCA_946481405.1 uncultured Brevundimonas sp.
ACCATCGCCTCCGCTTCGCTTCGGCGCCGCCGGGTTCCGGGTCTCTGGTCGCTTCGCTCCCGGCGCCCGGAATGACGAAAGGCTCAGGTGATCGCCGCCAGCATTTCAGCCAGCGTATCGACCGGGTAGCGAACCGCGCCCGGCCGACCCCAGACCGGATCGGGCCACAGCCCGTCGGCGCGGCGGCGGCCGACGACATGGACGTGGAGCTGGGCCGTGACGTTGCCCAGCGCCGCGACGTTCAGCTTGTCGATCGGGCGATCCGGTCCGCCGAGAGCCCGCACGAGGACGCCCGCGCGCACCGTCTCCTCCATCAGGGCCGCCCGGTCAGCCGCCGACAAGTCCTCAATCTCCGTCGCGCCCGGCACGCGCGGGATCAGGATCAGCCACGGGAAGCGGGCGTCGTCCTGAAGCCGGACGTGGCACAGGGGCCAGTCGGCGACGAAGACGGACCCGGCCGCGAAGGCCGGGTCGGGGGCGAAGGCTGACATCAATTCAGGCCGTAGACCACGCAGGCCTGATCGGTGAGCGTATGCAGCGGCGGCTGAAGCGCCAGTCGCGCCGCCTCGATCTGGGCCTCGCTCGGAGCCCCACCGCCCGGAGCGGGCGGCGGCGGGGGCGCGGGCGGCGGAGCCATCATCGCCTCGCGGCTCATCCGGCTGCCGGTGACGACAATGTCGGAATCGACCGTGGTCGCCTGTCCGACGCCCGAGCCGTAGGAGGGCCAGCCGGCCAGCACATCGGTCTGGCAGGCGCGGCCAGTCGGGTCGATCACCCGGACCGAGCCGAGGGCGGCGCCTGCGTTCTCGGCGGCGGCGCGGGCGCGGTTGGCGGCGTCGCGCACGGCCTCGCGCGCGAGGTTGGATTTGGCGACGTTGTCCGGCTCGAGGTTGAAATAAACCGGGCTGATGGAATTGGGCTGGGAAGCGACCACGGTGGCGTAGATCCGCTCCAGCTGGGCCACGTTCCGGACGTTGAGGCTGACCGTCGCCATGGCCTGATAGCGTTCGATGCGATCGGCGCGGGTATTGTCGCGCAGGACGCCGTTTTCGTCGCGGTACTGGTCGT
This sequence comes from uncultured Brevundimonas sp., assembly GCA_946481405.1. The sequence goes on from CAMLNY010000012.1 coordinate 1,069, forward strand.
AGAGGGGCTGGGTCGTCAGGCTGGTCTCGACGCGGACGGTGTCGACGCCATAGGCGGCGAGAGTCTGGCTGAGGGCGCGGACCTGATCGGCGGCGCGGCGCGAGGCCTCGGCGACCGAGCGGTCGACGACCTGGAAGGTGGCGTTGAAGCCCGCGCGATTGGCCTGAAGCTCGACCCTGACATAGCCGATGGAGGCGATCACCGGATCGCGCATCCACCAGGGCGCGGGGACATATTGCTGGCCGATCGTGGCGGGGGGCGTCTGGGCCAGCGCCGGGGCGGCGACCGTGGAAAGCAGGAGAGCGGCGAGGACGGTACGCATCGGGGGAAACTCCGTTTTGTTGCCAGACCCGAAGCCTTGCAGCCCCGCTCCGCCGGGTCTAGACCGCCCGCCGACGATTTCTCTCATCGCACTGCAACAACCGGCCTCAAGTAGCGCGGACGCGCGGTAGGCCAACCAAACAGGAGAACTCCATGGCTCGCGCGAAGATCGCCCTCATCGGCGCCGGTATGATCGGCGGCACCCTGGCCCACGTGGCCGCGCGCGAAGCCCTGGGCGACGTGATCCTGTTCGACATCGCCGAGGGCACGCCGCAGGGCAAGGCGCTCGACATCGCCGAGGCCACCGCCGTCTTCGGCGCCGACGTCGCCCTGAAAGGCGCCAACGACTATGCCGACATCGCAGGCGCCGACGTCTGCATCGTCACCGCCGGCGTGCCGCGCAAGCCCGGCATGAGCCGCGACGACCTGATCGGCATCAACCTGAAGGTCATGAAGGCCGTGGGCGAAGGCATCAAGGCCCACGCCCCGAACGCCTTCGTCATCTGCATCACCAACCCGCTCGACGCCATGGTGTGGGCGCTGCAGAAGTTCTCGGGCCTGCCGAAGGAGAAGGTCGTCGGCATGGCCGGCGTGCTCGACTCGGCCCGCTTCGCCTACTTTCTGGCCGAGAAGACCGGCGTGTCGGTGCAGGACATCCACGCCTGGACCCTGGGCGGTCATGGCGACGACATGGTGCCGATGGTGCGCCACTCGACCATCGGCGGTCTGTCCCTGCCGGACGCGGTGGCGGCCGGCTTCCTCACGCAGGACGAGCTGGACGCCATCGTCAAGCGCACGCGCGGCGGCGGCGGCGAGATCGTCGCCCTCCTGAAGACCGGCTCGGCCTTCTACGCCCCGGCGGAATCGGCCATCGCCATGGCCAAGTCCTATCTGCTTGACCAGAAGCGCGTCCTGCCCTGCGCCGTCTGGCTGTCGGGCGAGTACGGCCTCTCGGACCTCTATGTCGGCGTGCCCGCGCTGATCGGCGCCGGCGGCGTGGAAAAGGTGGTCGAGTTCACCACCAACGACGACGAGAAGGCTATGTTGGCCACCTCGGTCGCATCGGTGCAGGGCCTGATCGAGGCCTGCAAGACGGCGGATCCGTCTCTCGCCTAAGAGCGCTACCGCTCGACGCGCGGCGTCTCGCTACTTGAGCGCAAGACTGGAGAGGGCCTCGGAGGAATCCGGGGTCCCTTTCGGTGGCGACTACTGGGCCGGGGGTGCGGCGGCCGCGGGTTGCGGCGTGGTGACGGTGCGGCCGAGGTCGACGGCGAGGCTGCGCCAGACCTGGATAGGGTCGTCCAGCTGTTCCGGGCCGGCGCCCTGGCTGAGGAGGACGTCGTACTGGGCCACGGCCTGGGGATCGCCGCCCTCGGCCTCGGGGGCGGCGTAATAGGCCTTCACGAAACGACGGTCGCCGTTCCAGCGGGCGACGATGTCGGGGGTGGCGTTGGCGCCCGAGAAGACGGCCGTGAACTGAACGTCGGGGCAGGCGCCCTCGGTGCAGGAAAACAGGGTCACGACCCAGCGCATCGGCCCGTCCGTGACGCGCAGATAGACGCGGTCGTTGTTCATCTGGGGCGGGGCGACGGTCAGGCCGGCGGCGGTGAGGCGGCCGGTGATCTCCGCCACCGTCAGGCCGTTCCAGCGTGCGGCGGTTACCGGGGCGGCGGGCGCGGTCTGGGCGAGGGCGGGCGAAGACGCCAGAAGGGCGACGGCGAGAGAAGCGGCGAGTTTCATGGTCGTGTTCCGTGTGACGTCGTCAGCCTAGGCGGCTTTACGGCGAAGCGAAGGCTCAATCCCTGTGTTCGGCCTGATCCAGCCAGGACTGGCTGGACATCTCGTTCAGGCGCGAGACCGTGCGTTCAAACTCGAAGGCGCCGTCACCGGCCGGATAGAGTTGCTCCGGGGCGCCGGCGGCGATGGCGACCAGCCGGGTCTTCGCTTCATAGAGGGCGTCGATCAGGGTGATGAAGCGGCGGGCCGCCTGACGGTTCTCGGGGCCCAGCAGAGGGATGTTGTCGAGGAACAGGGTGTGGAACCGCTCGGCGATGGCCAAGTAGTCCTGCGGCCCCAGCGGCTGTTCGCACACTTCGGCGAAGGTGGCGCGGGCGAGGCCGCCGGCGGTCCTCTGGATGACGACGTCGCGACCCAGAACGGCCAGATGCGCCGGGCATTCGGGCATGTCGCCCTTCAGCGTATCCCACAACAGCTCGAAGCCGGTGCGCCGGGCGCCTTCTTCGCCGCTGTACCAGACGCGCGAGGCCTTGATGCGGTCCAGACGCCAGTCGCGCGCGCCGGTCAGCTCCAGCACCTGACACTGCGCCTTGATGCGGTCGATGAAGGGGGTGAAGAGCTGGCGGTTGATGCCGTCCTTGTAGAGGCTGTCGGGCGCGCGGTTGGAGGTGATGCACACCACGACCTTCCGCTCGAACAGGCCGTCGAACAACCGGCCCAGGATCATGGCGTCAGCGATGTCGGTGACCTGAAGCTCGTCGAAACAGAGCAGGCGCGCTTCCGAGGCGATCAGGGCCGCGACCGGCTCGATGGGATCGTCGCCCCTGTGCGTGCCGAACACGGCCTGACGGGCCTTCCTGTCGCCCTCGCGCCACTGGCGGATCAGGTCGTGGACCCGGGCCATGAAGGCGTGGAAATGGGCGCGGGTCTTTCGCGGCTCGGGGGCGTTGGCGAAGAAGAGGTCCATCAGGATGGACTTGCCGCGTCCCGGCGGCCCCCAGAGGTAGAGGCCTTTCACTTCCGGGACACTGCCGAACAGGCCGCGCTTGCCGAGGTCCCTTTCCAGCCGGGTCAGGGCGTCGACGGCGCCCTTCTGGGCGGGATCGGGGGTCAACACACCCGACTTCAGACGGTCGGCATAAGCGCGGGCGATGTGTGACGGCATGGAACTGGGGCTTACCGGGCCTGCGAGCGGGTGAAAAGCAGTTGCTTCGCAGGCGCGAACGCCTAATTGCGAAGCTCCCGGAGTTCCCCCTCCGGGCTCCCCCATACCGCGCTCAAGCAGCGAGGCTCCGCGAGCCGAGCGTTAGCGCGTCCGAAGGACTGACTAAGATGGGCTATTCCGTCGCTATCGTGGGCGCCACCGGCAATGTCGGGCGCGAAATGCTGACCATCCTCGAGGAACTGGAGTTCCCCGTCGACGAGATGCACGCGGTGGCCTCGCGAAAATCCAAGGGCGTCGAGGTCGCGTGGAAAGACAAGACCATCAAGTGCGAGGTCCTCGACAGCTTCGACTGGTCGAAGGTGGACATCGTCCTGATGTCCGCCGGCGGCGACGTGTCGCGCGAATGGTCCGAGAAGATCGGCAAGGCCGGTCCGATCGTGATCGACAACTCGTCCGCCTTCCGCAAGGACCCGGACGTGCCGCTGATCGTGCCCGAGGTGAACCCGGACGCGGTCAAGCTGGCCACGAAGAAGAACATCATCGCCAACCCGAACTGCTCGACTGCCCAGCTGGTCGTGGCGCTGAAGCCGCTGCACGACGCGGCCAGGGCGAAGCGGGTGGTGGTCTCGACCTATCAATCGGTCTCGGGCGCCGGCAAGGAAGGCATGGACGAGCTGTGGAACCAGACCAAGGCCATCTACGGCCTGGGCGACGCCACGCCGAAGAAATTCCCCAAGCAGATCGCCTTCAACGTCATCCCCTTCATCGGCGCCTTCAACGAGGACGGCTACACCGACGAGGAGGCCAAGATGTGGAACGAGGTCCACAAGATGATGGACCCGGCGATCAGGCTGACCGTCACCTGCGTCCGCGTACCGGTTTTCGTCGGCCACTCCGAGGCCGTGACGGTCGAGTTCGATCGTCCGATCAGCCCGGACGAGGCGCGCGCCATTCTGCGCGAGGCGCCGGGCGTCCTGGTCATCGATAAGCAGGAGCACGACGGCTACATCACCCCGGTCGACGCCGCGGGCGAACACGCCGTCTACGTCTCGCGCATCCGCAAGGATCACACGGTCGAGAACGGCCTGGTGTTCTGGGTCGTGTCGGACAACCTGCGAAAGGGCGCGGCGCTGAACGCCGTCCAGATCGCCCAGCTGCTGGACGAGACGGGCACGATCAAGCCGAAGAGCGGGTATCGCTCGCTGACGGTGTGAACCGTTTCCCTCTCCCGGTGGGAGAGGGCTTGAGCACACGGCGGCGTTAGCCGTCGTTCTTGTGCGAAAGGGTGAGGGTCGTGCGTCTCCCGTGAGACCCGACCCTCATCCGTCCGCTTCGCGGCCACCTTCTCCCAACGGGAGAAGGGAGGAGTAGATGATGACCACCCCCACCACCCCCGCCCGCGCCGCCTTCCTGTCGGCGGTGGGCTGCTATGTCATCTGGGGCTTCATGCCCCTGCTGTTCATGGGGCAGGCGGCGATCGGGTTTTCCGCGCCGGAAATCCTGTCGCACCGCGCCCTGTGGTCGGTGCTGATCGCGGGCGCGCTCGTCCTGCTGGCCGGTCAGTCGAAACAGGTCCGGGCCGCGCTGAGCCAGCCGAAGACCGTGGCCTGGCTGGCGCTGGCGACGGTGCTGATCGCCCTGAACTGGGGCATCTACGTCTGGGCGACGACCCACCACGCGACGCTGGAAGCCAGCCTCGGCTACTACATCAACCCCCTGCTCAACATGATCGTCGGGCTGTGGCTGTTCCGCGAGCGGATCGACCGCTGGGGCTGGGTCGCCATCGGTCTGGCGGCGGTCGGGGTGCTGTTCCAGGCCCTGGCCTTGGGACGGCCGCCGTGGATCTCCATCGCGCTCGCCATCAGTTTCGGCGCCTATGGCGTCATCAAGAAGCGCATTCCCGTGGACGCCCAGGCGGGGCTGTTCATCGAATGCCTGCTCCTGCTGCCGTTCGGTCTGGTCTTCGTGATCTGGCTGCAGGCGCACGGACTGGGTCATGGCTTCGCCAGCTGGGAAGGCTTCGGCTGGGCCCTGCTGAACGGACCGGCGACGGTCTTCCCGCTGGCCCTGTTCGCCTGGGCGGCGCGGCGGATGCCGTTGTCGACCATGGGCTTTGTCCAGTTTCTGGCGCCGACGATCCAGTTCGCCATCGGCGTCGCGGCGGGCGAGGCCTTTACGCCCCTGCGAGGCGTGTCGTTCGCCTTCATCTGGCTCGGCGCCGGTGTGTTCGCGGCGGCGGCCCTGTTCCGGGCGCGAGCAGCGCGACGCGCGATGGCGGAGGCCGCGCAACCGGTCTAGCCTTCGACCATGGCCGAGCTGTCGAAGAGCCGCAAACGCTGGATTCTGGTCGCCACGGTTCTGGGGTCCAGCCTGACCTTCATCGACGGGTCGGCGCTGGGCGTGGCCCTGCCCTCGATCCAGCGCGACCTCGGCGCGGGCCCGGCGGCGGCCCAGTGGATTTCCAACGCCTATCTGCTGACGCTGGGGGCGCTGGTCCTGATCGGCGGGGCGGCGGGTGACCGGTTCGGACGGCGACGGGTCTTTCTCATAGGGGTCGGGGTGTTCGCCCTGTCGTCCATCGGCTGTGGACTGGCCCCCAACGCGCAACTGTTGATCGTCGGGCGGGCGGTGCAGGGGATCGGCGCGGCCCTGCTGACGCCGGGGGCGCTGGCCCTGATCGGGGCGACCTTTCCCGAGAAGGAGCGGGGCGCGGCCTTCGGAGCGTGGGCGGGGGCCGGCGCCCTGTTCGGCATGGTCGGACCGCTGGTCGGCGGCTGGCTGGCGGATCACGCCGACTGGCGCGCTATCTTCTGGATCAATGTCCCGCTCGCCGTGCTGACGGTGGTCGTGGCTGGGCGCCGTGCTCGCCATCGGGGGGCTGGGCGCCCTGATCTGGGCGCTGACGGCGGCGCCCGATCTGGGCTGGGACCATCCGGGAGTGATCGGCGGGCTGGTCGGCGGGGCCCTGCTGCTGGCCGGCTTCCTGTGGGCCGAGGCGAGGGAAGCGCATCCGATGATGCCGCTCGGCCTGTTCCGGTCGCGGGTGTTCTCGGGCGTCAATCTTCTGACCCTCCTGCTCTATTTCGCGCTCGGCGGGGCGATGTTCTTCCTGCCGTTCGAGCTGATCCGGGTGCACGGCTGGTCGGCGACGGGGGCGGGCTCGGCCATGCTGCCGTTCGCGGCCGTGATGGGGTTGTTCTCGGGCGCGGCCGGGAAGCTGGCCGACCGGTTCGGGGCGAGACTGTCGCTGAGCGTCGGGCCGGTGCTGGCGGGGGTCGGGCTGGGGCTGCTGGCCGTGATGCCGCCGGACGCCAGCTATGTGGACGGGCCGCTGCTCGGGATGACGGTCGTCGCCGTCGGCATGACGCTCGCCGTCGGGCCCCTGACGGCGGCGGTCATGGGGGCGGTGAAGGAGGGGCATACGGGCGTGGCCTCCGGCGTCAACAACGCGGTGGCGCGGATCGGGGGGCTACTGGCCATCGCCCTGCTGGGCGTTCTGTTGTCTGCCGTCTTCGTGGCCGGGGTCGAGGCGCCGGACGCGCGCCAGCAACTCGGGGCCGTGATGGCCGGCGAAGGCGACCTATCGGAGGGCGCGGTCGCCGCCTTCCACCGGGCGTTCCAGACGGTGATGGTCGTGTGCGCCGTCTGCGCGATCCTCGGCGGGCTCATCGGTCTGCTGACCGCGCCCGGCAAGCCTCAGAAGACGGTGTAGAGGGCCTCGATCAACCGTTGCGCCCGGGGGTCGCCGATCAGGTATGGCGACTGGCGGGTCATGGCGTAGGCCGCCGACAGTTTGATGTCCGGATCGGCCATGACGCAGCTGCCGCCCCAGCCGCAGTGACCGAGCGCGTCCGGATTGGGGCCGAAGATGTTCAGACCCTCGTTGCGCATCAACCCCGCCGCCCAGACGATGTCGTAGGGCAGGACCTTGTCGGGACCGGAGATGCGGGGCTTCGTCGCCTCGGCGAGGACGGCGGGAGACAGGATCTGGCGACCGTCCAGCCGGCCCTCGTCGGCGAAAACGCCCATGGCGCGCGCCAGCGACAGGGCGGTGCCGTGCAGATTGGCGGAGGGGATTTCGATCGACCGCCACTCGGCCGAGCCGCGCCCGCCGGGGGCCGAGCCCTTGTCGAGGAAGGCGGCGGTCTTGATGGCGTCGATGGGGCCGAGGTCGGGGGCCCTGGATGGCTTGCGCAGGGCGGCGACGCGCCCGTGCTCGCTCTCGGGCAGGCCGATCCACAGGTCGAGATCGAAGGGCTCGGCGAAGTCCTGACGCAGGGTCTGGCCCAGGGTCCGGCCGTCGGCGAGGCGGTGCACCTCGTTGGCGAGATAGCCCACAGTGACCGGATGGTAGCCCGAGGCGGTTCCGGGCGGCCACATCGGCGCCTGGGCGGCCAGCTTGTCGAGCACCGCCCGCTGGTCGAACCAGATGGCCGGATCGACGGCCTCGGAGAAGCCCGGCAGGCCGTCCTGATGCGACAGCAACTGGGCGACGGTGATGGCGGCCTTGCCGTTCGCCCCATAGGCCGGCCACAGGTGGGCGACCTTCTCCTCGTAGGCCAGTTTGCCGCGCTGGACAGCCGAGGCCATCAAGAGGGCCATGATCGCCTTGCCGGAGGAGAAGACGGGGACGAGGGTGTCGTCCGTGAAGGGCGTGCCTTCGCGCGGCTCGGCCACGCCGGCCCAGAGGTCGATGATCGTCTCGCCGGCGATGACGACCGAGAAGCGTGCGGCCTGTTCGTTCAGCCCGTCCGGGGCGTCGGTGAAGTTGGCGGCGAAAGCGTCCTTGACCGCATGGAAGCGCGGCGGGCAGACGCCGGAAATCTCGGGCACGGAGGTCATGCCGGGCTTCTAGCGCCCGTTTGCGACGCCTGCCACCGGAGAACCCCCTGTGCCGCGACGACGCCCGACGCGAGGCTGGCCTGCAGAAGATAGCCGCCCGTCGGCGCCTCCCAGTCGATCATCTCTCCGGCGACGAAGACGCCCGGTCGGGCGGTCAGCATCAATGAAGGATCGAGCGCCTCGAAGCGGACGCCGCCGGCGGTGGAGATGGCTCGGTCCAGTCCCTGGATGCCGGTCAGGGTCAGCCGGACCGCCTTGATCCGCTTCGCCAGCTTTTCGACGCCCGGCGGGATCTCGCCGATGTCGCGCAGGATGGCGATCGCGACCGGGGACAGGCCGCCAGCCTTCCTCAGATGGTTGGACATCGAGTCCTTGCCGCGCGGTCGGGCGAGGCGCTCGGCGAGCGCCGGTTCGGACAGGTCGGGGCGGAGGTCGACTGTCAGGACGGCCGAGCCGTCGCGGGCGATCGCGTCGCGCAGGGCCGCCGACAGGGCGTAGATCGCCCCGCCCTCGACGCCATAACGGGTCACGACCAGCTGGCCCCGCACCGTGCGGTCGCCGAAGGTCAGCGCAGCCGGCTTGAGCACGCTCCCGGCGAAGCGTTCGATCAGGATGTCGGACCAGCGTACGTCGAAACCGGCGTTGGCCGGGACGAGAGGGGCGACGGCCACCCCCTGTTGTTCGAGCGCACCGGTCCATGCGCCGTCGGAGCCCAGTCGGGGCCAGCTGGCGCCGCCCATGGCCAGCACGGTTGCTGCCGGGCGATAGATGTGCTCGCCGTCGGGCGTGTCGAAGGCCAGCGCCCCGTCCCGCCAGCCGGTCCAGCACGACCGGGTGCGGATCTCGACGCCGAGACCGTCCAGCCGCGCCAGCCAGGCGCGCAGCAGGGGCGAGGCCTTCATGGCCTTGGGGAAGATCCGGCCGCTGGACCCGGTGAAGGTCGGCTGGCCCAGACCCTCGGCCCACTGGACCAGATCGTCGCGCGAGAAGGCGTCGAACCAGGGCGCGATGTCGCCCGCAGCCCCGCCGTAGCGGGTCAGGAAGGGCTCCGGATCCTCGGAATGGGTCAGGTTCAGGCCGCCGCGACCGGCCATGAGCAGTTTCCGCCCCGCCGACGGCATCCGGTCATGGACGACCACCCGGGCGCCGGCCTTCGCCAGAGTCTCGGCGGCCATGAGCCCTGAGGGCCCGGCTCCGATGATGTGGATGGCGGGATCGGTCATTGGGGCTCTCTAGCGCGCGAATGCTTGCGGAGGAACGTCCGGACCCCCCATACGCTTGTCGGATCATGAGCGTCGCCTTC
>CAMLNY010000013.1 GCA_946481405.1 uncultured Brevundimonas sp.
GCCGACAACGCCGACACCGCGAGCGCCGCGGCGGCCGCGGCCGTCCGCCTGAACCTCTATGCCGAGGAAGGCGACGGGGAATGGTCGGGCGCGCCGGGCGAACAGGGCGCCGTGGTCTTCAGCCGCACCCGCCGCGCGGTGCAGGAGACGATCGTTCTGGAAGAGACCCTGATCCGGTCGCTGGACGCGCGGCGTCTGGCCGAACGGGCCCAGGCCTTCGAGGGCGTGTTCACGGCTCCGGCCACCTACCGTCGCAAGGACAAGTCCACGACCATCCGCGGGCCGCTCGACCTGCTGACCGCCGTGCTCGACGCGGGCAAGAAGGGCCTGTCGATCCAGCGCTACAAGGGTCTGGGCGAGATGAACCCCGAGCAGCTGTGGGAGACGACGCTGGACGTCAACGCCCGCACCCTGCTGCAGGTCAAGGTCGACCATGCCGACGACGCCGACGACCTGTTCGCCAAACTGATGGGCGACGTGGTCGAGCCGCGCCGCGAATTCATCCAGGACAACGCCCTGGATGCGGCAGTGGACGTCTAGGTTAGGTCGTAGGGCTTGGTGAGCAGGGCTCGGAAGGCATCTTCCCCAAGCCCTAAGCCCCAAGCCCCAAGCCCCAAGCCCTGTGAGCTACGGCCTTCCCGCGTCGATATAGGCCTTCACGCTGGCATAGGACGGGGGCGACGGGCGCATGTCGTCGCAGGAGATCTCGCGGATGGCGTCGTCGAAACTGTCGGCCTCGATGCGCGTCCACTCTTCCTCGGTCTCGTACGGCTCCTCCAGCACGCCGTCGGCGAAGGCGTCCGAGGAGGTGACGACGTGCGACTGGCGCGCCGAGCAGCGGATGCCGAACTGGTCCACCGTGTGGGAATAGTCGCCGGCCGGGGTGTCGGTGGGGACGCGGGCGACCATGACTGTCAGCTCGTCGCCGGTCTTAACCACGCTGTGGACGTCGATCAGATAGTGTTTGGTCTCGGCGCGCGAAAAGGCCCACCACTCGGGCCCCGTGGATTGCTGGACCGCCTCGGCGGTGCCGCCCAGCACCTCGGTCGGCGCATCCTGGGCCGCAGCGGCGCCGGCCCACAGCAGGACGGCGGTCGCGGCGAGCGCGCATTTCCGGATAGACATAAAACCTCCCCGTTAGACTTTTTCAGGCCACATTTCGCGCCTCTCCGCGTGGAAGATCAAGGCCTGCCCGCCAACCCTTCGCCCACTTCGCCGTTCAGGTTTCCATGATGCTGCGCGCCCTGATCGTCTCCCTTGTCCTGATGCTCCTTCCGGCTGTGGCCGGGGCCCAGACCGCGCCCTTCCGGTCGAACCGGATCGTGGTCGAGACGCGCGGCGAGGGGCCGGACGTGATCCTGATCCCCGGGTTGGCCTCGACGGGCGACGTCTGGTCGCGGACGGCCAACCGGCTGGACGATCGCTACCGGGTGCATCTGGTCACAGTGCGAGGATTCGGGAATGTGCCGGCGGGGGCGAACGAGCAGGGCGCGCTGGTCGGGCCAGTGGCGGCCGAGCTCCGGCGCTACATCGCAAGCCAGCGGCTGGACCGGCCGGCGGTCATCGGCCATTCGATGGGCGGTCTGGTGGCGCTCCGGGCGGCGGCCGACGCCGGACGGGACCGGCGCGGCGCGCAGGTCGGCCGGGTCATGGTGGTCGATGCGACGCCCTTCTTCCCCTCCCTGATCAGCCCGGGCGCCACGGTCGGCGACGTCGAGCCCCTGGCCCGGATCGCCTATCAGGCCTTGCTGTTCCTCGGCGATGATGCGCTGCGCACGCAAGGGAGTGCGCTGGGCGAACAGCTGGGCGGGGCGGCGGACAATGTCTTCGGCTCGCTCGGCTGGCAGGGCGGCGACCGGCAGGTGCTGGCGCAGGGACTGTACGAGGTCATGACGACGGACCTCAGGAGCAGGCTGCCGGACATCTCGGCGCCCGTGACGGTGGTCTACGGCTGGAGCGCCGACGACGCCTCGCCGCGCGCCCATCTCGACAGCCTTTTCGCCGCCGGTTACCGCAACCTGCGCCAGCCCGCCCGCTTCGAGCGGATCGAGGGGGCCGAGCATATGGTCATGATCGACCAGCCGACGCGGTTTCTGGCGGCGGTGGATCGGTTTTTGGGTTAGGCCAGCCAGTCCGCCGTCGTCTCGCGCGCCAGCATCTCCTCGTACGAGGGCCGCGCCCGGACCACGGCCCAGCGGGCTCCGTCGACCAGAACCTCGGGGACCAGAGGGCGGGAATTGTATTCACTCGACATGGCCGCGCCGTAGGCCCCGGCGCCGGTGAAGACGACGAGGGCTCCGGCCCGGAGGGGCGGCAGGACGCGGCCCCGGGCGAAGGTGTCGCCGGTCTCGCAGACCGGGCCCACGATATCGTAGGCGACCGTCTCGCCCTCGCGCGGGACGACCGGCTTCACCTCGTGGAAGGCGTCGTACATCGCCGGGCGGAGCAGGTCATTCATGGCCGCGTCGAGGACGAGGAAGCGACGGCCGTCGGCGCGTTCGGTGATCTGGATCACGCGGCTGAGCAGGACGCCGGCATTGGCGGCCAGCAGGCGGCCGGGCTCGAAACAGGCCTCGACGCCGAGGCCTTCCAGCGTCCGGGCCGTCATCGCGGCGTATTCGGCGGGGGAGGCGGTCTTCGCGCCGCCGACGTAGGGGACCCCCAGACCGCCGCCGAGATCGAGGCGGGTGACCGGCAGGCCGCGCTGGCGCAGGGTCTCGGTCAGTTTCCGCATCAGGCCGAAGGCGGCCTCCAGCGGGGTCAGGTCGGTGATCTGGCTGCCGATGTGGCAGGCGAGGCCGACGGGGTTCAGGTGCGGGCTCGCGGCGGCGCGGGCATAGAGTTCGATGGCCTCGTCGGCCGGGACGCCGAACTTGTCGCCTTCGCCGCCCGTGGTGATCTTGGCGTGGCCGCCGGCGCCGATCTTGGGGTTCACCCTGATCGCGATGTCGGGGACAGCGCCCTTGTTCGCTGCGATGGCGATCAGGCGGTCCAGTTCCGCGACGCTCTCCACATTGATCTGGCGCACCCCGACCTCGAGGGCGAAGGCCAGTTCGGCGTCGGTCTTGCCGACGCCCGAGAAGATGATCCGGACGGCGGGGATGCCCGCCTTCAGCGCACGACGGATCTCGCCTTCGGAGACGGTGTCGGCGCCCGAGCCCAGCCGGGCGAGGGTGGCGAGCACCGACAGATTGGAGCAGGCCTTGACCGCATAGGCGATCAGACTGTCGCCGAGCACGGACGGATGCGCGTCCAGCGCCTCGCGCAGTACTGTGTAGTGCCGGGTCAGGGTGGCGGTCGAATAGACATAGGCCGGCGTGCCGACCTCGGCCGCGAGCGCCGTCAGGGCGACGTCCTCGGCGTGGAGGGCGCCGTCCCGAAGTTCGAAGTGGTCCAAGGCTTATTGAGGCTCCCGGCCGGCGGCGGTGCCGCCGAAGGGGTTGGAGGGGCCGCCGTCGATCGGCTGCTGGCTGGACGGGCGGTTGACGGTCGCCGGGTCGGGCAGGGCCGGGGCGCGGGCGTCGCGCGGGGCGCGCTCGGTCTCACGCGGAGCCGGGGCTTCCAGATCCGCCATGCGGCCGCAGGCAGCGGCGGACACGGCGAGGAGCGCGACGGCGCCGGCGAGGATCAGCTTCTTCATATCGACTTCCTTCACGCGAGACGCGCCTTCCACTCGGCGATGCGCGCACGAACCTGTTCCGGCGCGGTTCCTCCGAAGCTTTGCCGGCTGGCGCAGGAAGCCTCAGGGGTGAGCACCTTGTAAACGGCTTCGGTCACGCCGGGATGCAGGCTCTGCAATTCGGCGAGCGGCAGTTGCGCCAGACCCACGCCCAACTGTTCCGCCCGCTTCACCGCCGCGCCCGTGACGTGGTGCGCCTGACGGAACGGCACGTCGGCCTCGCGCACGAGCCAGTCGGCCAGATCGGTGGCGGTCGAGAAGCCCCAGGACGCCGCCTCCGCCATCCGTTCCGTGTTCGGACGGAAGGCGGAAACCATCGCCGTCATGGCCGTCAGGGCCAGATCGAGCGCGTCCATGGCCTCGAACACCGGCGGCTTGTCCTCCTGCATGTCCTTGGAATAGGCGAGCGGCAGGCCCTTCATCACGGTCGACAGGGCGACGAAGGACCCCATGATCCGGCCGGTCTTGGCGCGGACCAGTTCGGCGGCGTCGGGGTTGCGCTTCTGCGGCATGATCGACGAGCCGGTGGTCAGGTCGTCGGGCAGGGTCACGAAGCCGAACATCGGCGTCATCCAGACGACGATCTCCTCGGCCAGACGCGACAGGTGGCCGGCCGCGATCGAAGCGGCGGCCAGGGTCTCCAGCGCGAAGTCGCGGTCGGAGACGGCGTCGAGCGAGTTCCGCATCGGGCCGTCGAAGCCGAGCGCGGCCGCGGTCTGATGCCGGTCGATAGGGAAGGGCGAACCGGCCAAGGCGGCGGCGCCGAGCGGGCTCTCGTTCATCCGGGCGCGGGCGTCGGCAAACCGACCGGCGTCGCGACCGGCCATCTCGACATAGGCCATCAGGTGGTGGCCCAGGGTCACCGGCTGAGCGGTCTGCAGATGGGTGAAGCCGGGCATCAGGTCGCCGGCGTGCTGCTCGGCCCGCTCAAGAAGGGCGCGCTGCAGGGCCTTCAGTTGTTCGACCGAGCGGTCGCAGGCGTCGCGGACCCAGAGGCGGAAGTCGACCGCGACCTGATCGTTTCGGCTGCGCGCCGTATGCAGACGGCCGGACGACTCGCCGATCAGCTCGGACAGACGGGCCTCCACATTGAGGTGGATGTCTTCGTACTCGTCGCGGAAGGGGAAGGTTCCGGCCTCGATCTCCGTCTGGATCGTGTCGAGCCCGGAAAGGATGGCGGCGCCGTCCTCCGGCTTCACGATCCCCTTGTCGATCAGCATGCGGCAATGCGCCCGCGAGCCGCGCAGGTCCTGCGCCCACAGGCGTTTGTCGACGCCGATGGAGACGTTGATCGCCTGCATGATCTCGGCGGGCTTGGCGGAAAAGCGTCCGCCCCATAGGGTCTGACCCGACGACGGCGTCCGCCGTCGATGGTGAGGTCGGTCTGCCCGGCGGCGACCGGGTCTTTGGAGTGGGGCATGAGCGGCTCGAAAAGGGGCGTCTGGATCGGGGGAGCGCTCGCGCTGGCGGTGGTCGCCGGCGGAACGGTCGGGACCCTATACGCCATGCACGCCGGTCCTTTCAAAGCGGCTGAGCCTGCGGAGGCGGAAAAGAGCGAACTGGCGCGGTTCGCCACCGGATCGCTGGCCGCGCTGGAGACGCCTGCCGTGCTCGATGCCGCGCCCGACTATGTGTTCAAGACGCGCGACGGCGCCGATGTCCGCTTCGCCGATTTCCACGGCAAGGTGGTTCTGGTGAACCTGTGGGCCATGTGGTGCGCCCCGTGCCGGACCGAGATGCCGACGCTGGCGGCCCTCGCCGCCGCCTATCCGGACGGCGACCTGCTGGTGCTGCCGGTCAATGTCGACACCGGCGACGACAAGATCGCGGACGCCAAGAGCTTCCTTGACGTGCACGATCCGCTGCCCTTCTACGGCGACCCGAAATTCCAGCTGCCGTTCGAGTTTCCGGGCAAGGGCAAGATGCCCCAGACGATCCTGCTGGACCGGCAGGGGCGTATCCGCGCCGCCTTCGCCGGCGAGGCCGACTGGAACAGCGCCGAAGCGAAGGCGCTCATTGATGCGGTGCTGGCCGAAGGGGCCAGCACCTGAGGGCGCTATCGCTCGACGCGCGGCGTCTCGCTACTTGAGCGCATCCTTGCGGAGTTAGTGCGCCGGTGCGGCCGGAGGGGTGGTCGTGTTGCCCTGACGGTCGGCGGCGGTCTCGGCCTTCTGTTCGTCGGCCTCGCGAGCCAGGGCGTCGGTGGCCTCATCGATCTCCTGGCCGGCCTCGCGAGCGCCGGCGGCAATGGCCGAACCGACCTGGGACGCTTCTTCCTTCAGGGCTGAACCGGCTTCGGCGGTGGCGTCCTGGGCGTCGTCGCCGGCGGCCGCGGCGTCGGCTTCCGCCTTCTCCTGCTCGGCGGGGGAGCAGGCGACGGCGCCCAGCGACAGGGCGGCGATGGTGGAGACGATCAGCAGGGCCGGAAGACGAACGGTCATGGCGGGAGTCCTCGAACAGCGTTGAACCTTGGCCGTAAACGTCGTCAATCACGATCGGTTGCGCGATGGTGCGGTGCAGCATGGGATCGGTTAGGGTGGCTCATTGATGGCGGGGGCTGTGGTCATGCTGTTGTTCGGCGGACTGGTGATCGCGGTGATGCTGGCCCTGCTGGTCTGGGACCTGCTGGGTCAACCGACCGGACGGCGGTGGCGACGCCGCCGTCGACGGCGCGACGAGGCTGCGACCCATCGGCGCAAGGGCTGACGCGTCTGGCCCCGGCGACCGTCTCCCGTCCCGCGAGCAGGGCGTTTGAGCCGAGTTGCATGGGGATCCGCGAGCGCCCTGAAGAAACCTCGCGACAGCCGTCAAACCTTACGGCGATGTATGAATTCCGACATTCTGGGAACACGATTTCGACCTGTTCTGCCCTCGTTGGGAACAGGGGGAGCGAGGCTCGGAATGGACGGTCTTCTAGGCGTTGAACTTCTGGAACTGGGGCAGGCCAGCGTCGGCTGGGCCGTGATGGCCTCCAGGACGAACGGTCCTTCGGCCGCCTCTGCTGCATCTGCGAACGGATCGGGGGTGGTCTCCAACCCGCCTCCTCTGCGTCTGCGCGCCACCATCACCATCGACATCGACGCCCGCGATCTGCACGAGGCCGAACTGCGGTCCGGCGTGGTTCGGGATCAGTTCGAGGCGATGAAGCGCGCCCATCCGGAAGCGGTCCTGACCTTCCAGCGTCGCAAGCCCCGCACCGGTCGACGGGCGCCCGCGCCGACCTTGGTGGTCGCGCCCTATGTCGACGATTGAGACCGGCGGCCGGCGCCGGAATACGCTGCTGGCCGGACTGGTGCTGCTGAAGAAGCTGGCGCCCGACATCACCCATTCCGAAATGCTGGCCTTCCTTTACGTGGCCGAGAACCCCGGGGTGCGGATCAAGGAACTGGCGGTCCTGATGGAGACGACCGAGGCGACGGCGTCGCGGGCGTCGCGCTCCCTGCTGGACGCCGCCGATCCGGCGTCGCGGCCCCCCGGCCGCGGCTGGCTGATCATGGCGGCGAACGAGCGTGAGGCGGTGTCGCGGCACCTGTACCTGAGCGCGGCGGGGATCGAGCTGGTCGGTCGGCTGGACGCCCTCATCGAAAGCGCGCGGCCGATCGGCATCCGGCCGCCGCCGGCGGAGCTGCAGATCCGGAGGAGCTGACGGGTCTGGAAGTGGTGGCTGGGGGCGGGATCGAACCGCCGACCTGTGGGTTATGAATCCACCGCTCTAACCATCTGAGCTACCCAGCCCAGACCCGTTCGCGGGCGTCCGGGAGCGAACCCGGAACGCGCAAGAGGCGTGCCTATATCGTCGCGGACCCTTCGGTTCAAGTCGCTTGAACATCGGGCTTGATCTGCGACCCGCTGTCGCGTGGAAAGAGGGGTCGGAACGGCGGAGCTTGCGCGCCGTTTCGCCCTCGTCGCCGTCCCGCCATATCCCGGAGTTCCCATGCGCCCGATCGCCCTCGCCGCCGCCTCCTCCCTGCTCGTCCTGGCCTCGGCTTGCGGGGCCAGCGGTCAGACCGGACAGATCGCCGCCGCGCCCGGCGCTCCGGTCGAGACGCGGGCGCCCAACGGCACGAACCAGACCCCCGCCTTCGCCGGCCAGACCCGCGCGCCGGGCGTACGGACGGAAGTGACCATGAGCCACGCCGTGGTCGCCTCGGGACTGGAGCATCCCTGGGGGCTGGCCGCCCTGCCGGACGGAAGCTGGCTGGTGACCGAGCGGCCGGGCCGGATGCGGATCATCGGCGCCTCGATCGACACCACGCGGGAGCACGAGACCATCGAGGCGGCGCAGGCCTCGAGCCGCGGGCCTGCCGGCCGTCGATGCACGGGGTCAGGGCGGGCTGCTGGACGTCATCCTGGGGCCGAGCTTCGGGACCGACCGGATGATCTACTGGAGCTATGCCGAGCCGCGCCAGGGGGGCAATGCGACGTCGGTGGCGCGCGGGAGCCTGTCGGCGGACGGATCGCGGGTGGACAATGTGCAGGTCATCTTCCGCGCCCTGCCGGTCTATGACGGGACGATGCATTTCGGGTCGTCGCTGACCTTCGACCGCGGCGAGATGCCGCGCGCGCAGCGCCCCGGCGACCATGCCGGCTCGGTGATCCGCCTGCACGACGACGGCCGCGTGCCGCAGGACAATCCCTTCGTGCGTCGGGCGGGCGCTCTGCCGGAAATCTGGTCGCTGGGTCACCGCAACGTCCAGGGCGTGGCGACCCAGCCGGGGACAGGCGCGGTCTGGACCATCGAGCACGGCACGCGCGGCGGCGACGAGCTGAACCGGCCGCAGCCGGGCAAGAACTACGGCTGGCCGATCATCGCCTATGGCGTCCAATATCGCGGCGCGCCGATCAACGAGGGGATCACAGCGCGCGAGGGGCTGGAGCAGCCGCTCTACTACTGGGATCCGGTCATCGCTCCGGGCGGCCAGACCTTCTATTCCGGCGCCATGTTCCCGGGCTGGGAGGGCAACCTGCTGATCGCGGGTCTGGGCTCCAAGCTGCTGACGCGACTTGTGCTGGACGGCGACCGGGTGGTCGGCGAGGAGCGTCTGCTGACGGGTCTGGGCGAACGCATCCGCGACGTGGCGGTGGCGTCCGACGGCGCCGTCTGGGTCATCACCGACGAGGAAGACGGCAAGCTGGTGCGGCTGGCGGCTTCCTGATCCTTCTCCCATTGGGAGAAGGTGGCCGCGAAGCGGACGGATGAGGGTTGGATTTCACCGGCGAGGCGCGACCCTCACACTTTCGCGCAAGACCGATCGCCGACGCTCTCGGGCGCTCAAGCCCTCTCCCAGCGGGAGAGGGATCAGATGTGAATCGCGTGCCCCAGCGCGCGCAGCGACGCTTCATGGAACGCCTCGCCCAGGGTCGGGTGGACGTGGATGACGCCCGCGACGTCCTCCAGCACCGCCCCCATTTCCAGCATCTGGGCGAAGCTGTTCGACAGTTCGGCCACATGCTGGCCCACGGCCTGCACGCCCAGCAGGCGGTGGTCGTCCTTCGACGCCAGCACCCGCACGAAGCCCCCGTCCTCGCCGGCCTCGATGGCCAGGGCCCGGCCGATGGCGGCGAGCGGGAAGACGGCGGTGATGACGTCGTCGCGGCCCGCCACGTCCTGCGGTCCGAGACCGGCCGAAACGATCTCCGGCTCGGTGAAGCAGACGGCGGCGATTGTGACCGGGTCGAACCGCTTGTCGTGGCCGGCGATGATCTCGGCGACGACCTCGCCCTGGGCCGAGCCCTTATGGGCCAGCATGGGTTCGCCGGTCAGGTCGCCGACGGCCCAGACGTTCTTCATCGAGGTGGCGCAGCGATCGTCGATCTTCACAAACGGCCCGGCCATGGCCACGCCCATGTTCTCCAGACCCCAGCCCTGGGTGCGCGGACGACGGCCCACGGTGACCAGCACCTTGTCGGCGTCCAGCTGCAGCGGCTCGCCGTCCTTCGTCGTGATCGACAGCTTGCCGTCGCCGAACCCGCCCGCGCGGGCGCCGAGGTGCAGCTCCACCCCGTGGTCGGTCAGCCATTTGGCGACCGGGTCGGTCAGGGCCTTGTCGTAGAGGGGCAGGATGCGCTCGGCCATCTCGACGATGGCGACCTGTGCGCCCAGCTTGCGATAGGCGATGCCGAGTTCCAGCCCGATATAGCCGCCGCCGACGACGACGAGCTTGTTCGGCACCGCGTCCAGCGACAGGGCCTCGGTCGAGGAGATGACGTCGCCGCCGAAGGGCAGGAAGGGCAGTTCGACCGGCTCCGAGCCGGTGGCCAGAATGACGTGCTCGGCCGTGATCTTCACCTCACCCTCATCGGTGGTGACGAAGCAGGTCTTGGCGTCCTGGAAGGTCGCCCAGCCCTTGACGACCTTGACCCTGGCCTTCTTCAGCAGGGCCGCGATGCCGCCGTTCAGCTTGCGGACGATGCCGTCTTTCCACTCGACGGTCTTCGACAGGTCGATGGCCGGTTCCGATGCCGTGATGCCGAGGGTGCCGTCGCCGGCGGCCTTGGCCACCGTCTCGAACTTCGACGCCGCATGTATGATGGCCTTGGACGGAATGCAGCCGACGTTCAGACAGGTCCCGCCCAGACCGTCGGACCCATCCACCAGCACCGTCTCCAGCCCCAGCTGGCCGCAGCGAATGCCGGCGACATAGCCGCCGGTGCCGGCATTCAGATCGGAAGAGCACACGTCTGAACT